>DBGBJN010000219.1:0-3514 GCA_048449885.1 Collinsella sp. | reverse complement strand
GGTGGTGCACAGGCCGCAGCCGATGCACTTGTTGGGGTCGACGATCGAGGCGCCGCAGCCCAGGCAGCGGGCGGTCTCGGCGCGCACCTGCTCCTCGGTAAAGGTCTCAACATACTCGCTAAACGGCGCAGCCTTCTCGCGTTCGCGGTCCACATGCGCAACCTCGCGGCTCGCGTTGTCGTAGCTCTCGAGCACAACATCGTCGCGGTCGAGCGCGGTGTAGCGGCGCTGGTTGCGGCCGATGGTGAGCGTGGAGCCCGGCTGCACAAAGCGATGGATGGACACCGCAGCCTCGTGGCCGGCGGCGATAGCGTCGATGGCAAAGCTGGGGCCAGTGTAGACGTCGCCGCCCACAAAGATGTCTGGCTCGGCGGTCTGGTAGGTCTGGGGATCGGCAAGGGCACCCTGGCCGCGGCCGAGCTCCACCTTGGAGCCAGCCAGCAGGTCGCCCCACACAATGGACTGGCCAATCGACATGACGACACGGTCGGCATCGACACGGCGCAGATCGTTCTCGTCGTACTCGGGCGCAAAACGGCCCTCGTCGTCAAAGACACGCGTGCAGCGCTTGAAGGTGATACCGCACACACGACCGGCCTCGTCCAGGTGAATCTCCTTGGGGCCCCAGCCGCAGCTGATGTGAGCGCCGTCCTCAACGGCCTCGCGACGTTCCTCCTCGCTGGCGGGCATCTGGGCCTCGCTCTCCAGGCAGAACATCTCAACGTGCTCAGAGCCCAGACGGCAGGCGTTGCGGGCAACGTCGATGGCCACGTTGCCGCCACCCACCACGATGGTGCGGCCGGGCAGCGCGTCAATCTTGCCGCTGTTGACCTCGCGCAAGAAGTCGACGGCCACGGTCACGTCCTCGGCGTCCTCGCCCGGAATACCGGCAAGGCGACCGCCCTGGCAGCCAATGGCCACGTAGAAGGCCTTAAAGCCCTGCTCGCGCAGCTCGTCAAGCGTCACATCGCGACCGACCTCCACACCATAGCGGAACTCGGCGCCCATCAGGCGAATGATCTCGACCTCGGCCTCGATGACGTCCTTCTGCAGCTTAAAACTGGGAATACCGTAGGTGAGCATACCGCCCGGGCGCTCGTTCTTCTCGAACACGACGGGCTTGTAGCCCTTCTCGGCCAGGTAAAAAGCACAGGACAGACCGGCCGGGCCGGCACCGATGATGGCGATCTTCTGGTCGAAGCCGCCGGCACGCGTCGGGGTCACCACGGGCGGGACGTAGCGGGTCGCGGCGTCAAGATCGCGTTGGGCGATAAACTTCTTGACCTCGTCGATAGCCACGGCGGCATCCACGCGACCACGGGTGCAGGCATCCTCGCAGCGGCGGTTGCACACGCGGCCGCAGATAGCGGGCAGCGGGTTCTCACGCTTGATGAGCGCCAGCGCCTCGTCATAGCGACCCTGAGCCGCGAGCTTCAAATAGCCCTGAACGGCAACGTGCGCGGGGCAGGCCGTCTTGCAGGGAGCGGTGCCGGACTCATGCGTCTCTATGCGGTTGTCGTTGCGGTAGTTGGGCGACCACTTGGTGTGGTCCCACTTGGTGGCATCGGGCAGCTCCTGGCGCGGATACTCGGGCACCTGTCCGCCGGCCTTTTTGCTGCAGAGCTTCTGGCCCAGCTTGGCGGCGCCGGCCGGACACACCTCAACGCAGCGACCGCAGGCCACGCACTTGTCCTTCTCGACCTTGGCGACATAGGCCGAGCGCGACAGGTTGGGCGTGTTGAACAGTTGCGAGGTGCGCAGGGCGTAGCACACGTTGACGTTGCAGTTGCAGATGGCGAAGATCTTGTTCTCGCCGTCGATATTGGTGATCTGGTGCACAAAGCCGTTGTCCTCGGCCTGGCGCAGGATGTCGTAGACCTCGTCGCGCGTCACATAATGGCCGCGGTCGGTCTCAACCACATAGTCGGCCATATCACCCACGGCGATGCACCAATCGGCCGGGTCGTCGGCGCAGCCCTCACCCATCACGCGACGGCTTGCACGGCAACTGCAGGTGCTAGCGGCATATTTGCCATCGTATTTGTCGAGCCAATGCTCGATATGCTCGATCGGCACCGAGGTGCTCGCGGCATCGATGGCCTTCTCGACCGGAATGACGTGCATGCCGATGCCGGCGCCACCGGGCGGCACCATCGGCGTAGCCTTGGACAGCGGTCCCTTGGACGCCTGCTCAAAGAACTTGGCATAGACCGGATGCTCCTCGAGCTGGCTCACGCGCATGTTGAGGAACTCGGCGGAACCCGGCACCAGCATGGGCAGCACCCACTGCTTGGCGCGCTCGGGGTTTTCCCAGTTGTACTCGAGCAGACCCGTGTAGCTCATGTCGTCGAGCATCTTCTCGATATCGGCTTCGGGCATGCCGGTGAGCTTGACCATCTCGGGCAGCGTATAGGGACGGCGCATCTTCATCTTGCAGAGCACTTCGGCCTGCTCGTCGGTTGCGGCCTCGGCAAACGACCAGTACTCGTAGCCCAGCAGCTCGTCGCGGTGCAACAGACGGTTGGTGCAGTGCTCGCACAGTTTGACGATGGCCTCGCGCGGATGCTCCGGTATCGGCGGCACGAACTCCGCGCCGATATCGGGCTCGGTATAGCTAATCCCCGGTCCGTTGAGAATCATGGTTGTCCCTTCTCTTGCCACAGCCCGGCGAGACCGCGGCGCCCCTCTTTTTTTGCAGGCCGGGCATGCCCCATGCCGTTCACCCGCCATTAGTTGACATTGTGTCAAAAATAGTATTGACGAACCGTCAACAATATTCAAGACTGTTAGGCGAACGGTCAGGCAAAAGAGGATGAAAGGCGGCAAAAACATGGGCAACAACACAGCAGATACCTCTGTGGTCGATGCCGTTCCCGCATCCGATAGCGCGGCAAAGCGCCTGACGGGCGACGAACGCCGTCGCGAGATCCTCGATGCCGTACGTACCGTAAGCTCCGAGCTGGGCGTGTCCCACCTATCGGTATCGGCCGTGACCAAGCGAGCCGGCTGCACGCGTTCATTGTTCTACCACTACTTTGCCGATATGGACGCCGCCGTCACCGCCGTCATGGACGAGGCGATCGACGGCTTTATCTCCGAGCTCGAGCAGTGGAACGCCAGCCGCACGGTTGGCGACATCGAGGGCGCGCTCGACACCATCGCCCCGCTCTTTAAGCGCCTGGTCGCCAGCGGCCACGAGCTGCCGAGCACGCTCACCTCGAGCAGCGGCGCGCTCTACGGCGGCTTTTTGCACAACGTGGTCCAGCGCGTGGCGCAGTATATCTGCGACACCACCGTGGTGGACTTTGTCGCCCACCACGAGCTGCGCATCGACCATGTCTACGAGACGTTCTACACCCTCATCATGGGGTTGTTGATGTATATCCGCACGCACCCCGATGTGCCCGACGAGACGGTCAAGGAAATCATCGCCTCGACACTCCACATCGAGGGCTATACCGCCAAGTATCCGGAGCGCAAGCCCCAGAACTGACGACATTTGGCCAAACTGCCC
>DBGBJN010000218.1:0-3076 GCA_048449885.1 Collinsella sp. | reverse complement strand
CAGCGACATCGACCTCAAGCTCTACCGCGGCGAGCACGTGGCGCTCGTCGGCCCCAACGGCGCCGGCAAGTCCACCCTCATGAAGATCCTCGCCGGCCTGGAGCCGCCCACCACCGGCACCCGCGACCTGGGCACCAACGTGGGCGTGGCCTACTACGCCCAGCACGCACTCGAGGGCATGACCGAGTCCAATACCGTCCTGCAAGAGATCGACACCGTCACGCCCAAGTGGACAGTGCCGCAACAGCGCAGCCTGCTGGGCGCCTTCCTGTTTAGCGACAACGATTCTATCGAAAAGCAGGTCCGCGTCCTCTCCGGCGGCGAAAAGGCGCGTCTGGCACTGGCCAAGATGCTCGTGGCCCCCGAGGCGCTCCTGTGCCTGGACGAGCCAACCAACCACCTGGACATCGACTCGGTGGACATGCTCGAGAACGCCCTGCAAAACTTCCCCGGCACCATCGTGCTGATCAGCCACGACGAGCACCTGGTACGCGCTGTGGCCAACCGCATCATTGACATCCGCGACGGCAAGGTCACGGTCTACGACGGCGACTACGACTACTACCTCTACAAGCGCGAGGACCTCGCAGCCCGCGCCGCCGCCGAGGCGGCAGGGGAGAGCGCACCGGCCGCGGCCAAGTCCGCTAAGGTCACCGCGGCCCAGTCCGATGCGCCCGCCGCACCCAAGCCTGCCGAGGGCAAAAAGACCAAGGAGCAGAAGCGCGCCGAGGCCCAGGCCCGCGCCGCGCTCAACAAAAAGCTCAAGGGCGTGCGCAACCAGCTCAAGAAGATCGAGGCGGAGCTCGACAAAAAGCGCGCCCGCTATGACGAGCTTATGGAATTGATGGCAAGCGAAGAGCTTTATGCCGATCAGGACAAGTTCAACGCCGCGCTGGGGGAATATAACGGCCTTAAGCAAGAGCTGCCCAAGCTCGAGGATGAATGGCTCGAGCTTTCCACCCAGATCGAAGAGGAGACCGCGCGTGAACTCTCGTAAGGCTGCTGCCGTGGCGATGAGCATCACCGCCATCGCGTGCCGCATCTGCGGCATCTTTATGAGCGCGATGACCGTACTGCTGTGCTTTAGCGGCCTGACCGCCAAGCTGCAGATCGTCGGCTTTGTCGTCGAGCTTTCTCGCGCACTGCCGAGTGCCATCGCCGGCTACGGCGTCATCACCTCGCCCTTTGGCGGTGTGTTCCGCTTGGATTACTCCGTCGTGGCCGTCATCCTGTTTGTGGCCGACTACCTGCTCACGCGCGCCTCGCGCCGCGTCCGCTAGGGGAGCACCATGTCCAGCAGCTACCTCATGAACCTGCTCGCCAGCGCCGTCGCCGTCATCGTTGGCATCGTCATTCACGAGAGCGCGCACGCCGCCGCGGCCTGGGCGCTCGGCGATAAGACGGCGCGTTCGCGCGGCCGCGTGTCGCTCAACCCGCTCAACCACATCGATCCGTTTGGCACCATCATCCTGCCGCTGCTTATGCTTGCCGCCGGCGGTCCCGTATTCGCCTTCGCCAAGCCCGTGCCTGTCTACCTCAACAACCTCAAGCACCCCAAGCGCGACGAGGTCCTGGTGAGCGTTGCCGGCCCCGCATCGAACATCGCACTCGCGTGTCTTGCAGCCACCCTCATGCGCCTGACCTGTGGCAGCCTCTACACCAGCATGTCCTTTGCCGTGGCATCGCAGATCATGAACTTCGGCGCCACGTTTATCGTGGTCAACCTGTCGCTTGCGTTTTTTAACCTCATCCCGATCCCGCCGCTCGACGGCTCTTCGATCATTGTGCCGTTCCTTAAAGGCAAGGCGCTCGCCAACTACTACCGCCTTCAGCAATACGCTATGCCCATTCTCATCCTGGTTCTGTACCTGCTGCCCATGTGGACCGGCATCGATGTGATCGGCCGCTATTTCGACGTTACCGTGTATCCCCTAGCTGAGCAGCTGCTCAACTTCGCAATCGCCGGCATCTAAGGTAAACTTACAGGTCGACCGTGCAAAACGGTCGTAACATGCACCCAAACCGCGCCGCGAAGGCGCCGTCAAAGGAGGTCGAAGATGTCGTATCGCGTGTCGACGCAGGTCTACAGCGGACCGTTCGACCTGCTGCTGCAGTTGGTAACCCGCCAAAAAGTAGATATCGGCGCCATCTCCATCAGCGAGGTGGCCGAGCAATACCTGGCCGAGGCCGAGCGCATCGAGGCGCTGGACCTGGACGTGGCGAGCGACTTTTTGCTGGTCGCGGCAACCCTTTTGGACATCAAGGCCGCCTCGCTGGTCCCCCAGGAGACACCGCGCAAAGCCGATGACGACGATGACGAGTTCGACGAAGACCTCGAGGAGCTCAGCACACTCGACGGCGACGCCCTGCGCGAGGTCCTGATCCAGCGCCTGATTGCCTACAAGCAGTTTAAGGGCGCGGCTGCGGCCCTCGGTGCCCGCATGCAGGCCGAAAGCCGCATGCACCCGCGTGTGGCCGGCCCCGACCCCGAGTTTTTGGGCCTTATGCCCGACTACCTGGCCGGTATCACCCTGCGCGGCCTCGCCGTCATCTGCGCCGACCTGGACGGCAAGCGCCAGACCTTCCTGCTGGAGGCCGAGCACGTGGCGCCGCATCGCGTACCGCTCGACCTGACGGTGGCCTCGGTCGACCGCTTTACCATGGCGCACCAAACCTGCACTTTCCGCGAGCTGTTGGACGGCGATGCCACCACCGAGCAGCTCGTCGTCACCTTCCTGGCCATGCTCGAGCTCGCCAAGCGCGGCTCGCTCACGCTGAGCCAGGACGAGATCTTTGGAACCATTCAAATCAACCGCGTCGAGGGCGCCGAGGCCTATGTGCCCGGCGAGGGCCCCGAGCTCACCGAATAGGAGCCGCAACCATGTCAACCCTTTCCACGCTGGAGGCAAACAGCCTTAAAGGCGCCCTCGAGGCACTGCTGCTGGTGTCGAGCGACCCGGTGAGTGCGCCCGCGCTGGCCGGCGCACTGGATATCGCCCCCGGCGAGTGCGCGTCGCTGCTCGCCGAGCTCAAGGTTGAGTACGAGGAGGCCAACCGCGGCTTTCAGCTGCGCGAG
>DBGBJN010000217.1:0-2660 GCA_048449885.1 Collinsella sp. | reverse complement strand
GATTGTCGAGGAATCGTCGACCCCCGGTGGCGGCTCGCTGCCTACCGTGGAGCTGCCCACGATGTGCGTTGCCGTGCGTCTTGTTGACGAGCGCCTGACGGTCGACGCGCTCAAGCGCTCGCTTGTCCAGGACTTCGACACGCCGGTTGTCACGCGAACCTCGCACGATCGCATTTTGTTTGATGTGCGCACACTCGTGGGCGACCGCGATATCGAGACAGCGGCGTCGACGCTTGCCGCATGCGTTGAGAAGGCGATTGCTCGATGAGTGAGGTTCAAGCGCTGGTGGAGTGTCCCGTTATCGTTGGCACGGCGGGCCATGTCGACCACGGTAAGTCGGCGCTCATCGAGGCGCTGACGGGCAAAAACCCCGACCGCCTGGAAGTTGAGCGTCGTCGCGGCATGACGGTTGAGCTTGGCTTTGGCGAGCTGGCGCTGCCGAGTGGCAAGATCGTGGGCCTGGTCGACGTGCCTGGCCATGCACACTACCTGCGCGCCATGGTGCAGGGTGCGACGGGCATCGACGTTGCCGTGCTGGTGGTCTCTGCCGTTGAGGGTGTAATGCCGCAGACGCGCGAGCACGTGCATGTGCTGGAGCTGCTGGGCGTCACACATATGGTGGTCGCGCTGACGATGTGCGACCTGGCCGATAGCGAAATGATTGAGCTTGCCGAGCTCGACGTCGATGATTTTTTATCGGACACCGTGTTTGCGGACGCGCCGATCGTGCCTGTGTCGTCTAAGACGGGCGAGGGGATCGACGGACTGCTTGCGGTGCTCGACGAGCAGGTAGGTGCCTGCTGGGATGCCTGCCGCGACCGTGCCGAGCGCACCGATGCCGCGCCGCGCCTGCCGATTGACCGCTGCTTTACGATCAAGGGCGTCGGCACCGTCGTGACGGGAACGCTGCACGATGCGCCGGTTGCGGTGGGCGACGAGCTGATGGCTTTGCCGTCGCGTACGGTCTGTCGCTTGCGTGGGATTCAGGTGCATGGCGACACTCAGCAGGCGCTGCCCGGTCAGCGTGTGGCGCTCAACTTGGTGGGCGATGGCGTCGCCGCACTTGACCGCGGTGAGATGCTCGGCGTGGCGGGCCGCTTTGGCCAGACGATGCGCTTTATGATGACGTTTACGTATTTGGGTCGCGAGGGAGCCAAGCCGCGTGTGCTCGAGTCGGGCGCGCGTGTGCACGTGATGGCAGGCACGGCCGAGGTCGTCGGCCGCATCATGCTTTTGGAGGGCGAGGCCCCCATGGCGGTGTGCGAGACCCGTACCGTGCAGGTGCGCCTGGAGGAGCCGCTGCCGCTACGTGCCGGGGACCATGCCGTGGTGCTGTCGTATTCGCCCGTTATGCTTATTGGCGGCGGGCGCGTGCTGCTTTCGCGCTGCCGTCGCTCGCGCGAGCTTACTGAGGGGGAGTGCATGCTGTACGCGGCGCTCGAGTCCGGCGATATCGCGGGCGGTGTGGGCGCTTGGTTGGCGCTGCAGACGCTGCCGTTTACGGCTGCCGATGTTACCGCGGCGCTCGATCTTGTTGCTGGTGAGGCTGAGGCAGCGTTGCGCGAGTTGGTGGCGAAGGGCGCTGCTTGCGCGCTTGCTGGCTCGGATGGCTCGCTGTATGCAGATGCTTCCGCGCTCGATGCCGCGATGGGTACGCTGGCGGCGACCCTGTCCGCCATGCATGCGGCGTCTCCCAAGGAGACAGGCTTTACGCCCGGCGCCGTTGCCCATGCTGCGTGGCCTACCGCTGACGATACAGTTGCCGCAGCCCTGATTTCCGAGGGCTGCTCGCGCGGCGTGTGTGCCTCCGAGGGCGCCGAGGTATTCGATCCGCACTCCGCTGCCGCCGCGGCGCGTGTGGTGCGCGAGGCCTGCGAACGTATCGTTGCCTTGCTGGACGAAGCCGGCCTCGATGCACCGACGTTGCCCGAGGTGGGCGAGCAATTGCAGCTCGATCGCGACACCATGACGCGTGCCCTGCGCGAGCTTTCGCTCAACCGCTCTATCGTAAAGGTCGAGCGCGATGTGGCCCTGTCTGCAGCTGCTGAGGCCTGCGCGCGTGAGCTCGTCGCCTCTGCCATTGCCGACGCCGGTGGCGCTGCTACCACGAGCGTGCTGCGCGAGGCGCTGGGCGTGTCGCGCAAGCGTGCCATCAGCATCTTGGAACACCTGGATGCCGTGCGCTTCACGGTGCTCGACAAAGAAGCCGGCGGCCTGCGCTCCCTGCGCTAGGCCACCCTTATCAGTTGCGGTGAAATAGTTCCTGTTTTTGGGGTCTTGCAGCCTAAACAAGAACTATTCCACCGCAACTTCTTGCTCGTCTTTTTGGGATGGGGCCTGTTTGGTTTGGTAAAATACCGGCGCACTTGGGAACGGATGGGCTCCGGTGGGCTCCGCGGTCCTCAAAACCGTTGCGAGGCGTGCAAAACGTCTTGGATGTGTTCGATTCACATACGTTCCCGCCATACGCTACCAGCGCTTTTGTGCTCGCGGTCTTGCTGCGTGCCGCAAAGGCGCTGTTTTGTTTTTGCACGAGCTTTTCGTAGCGCTGCTATTTCGGTGGCTGTATTTAGCTTCGTGCACCGGGTTTCGAGCATGCCGATGGAGGTGTTTTGCCGTATGACTACCGTAAGACGTGCCGATCTTTCTTGTGTCGTCCA
>DBGBJN010000216.1:0-4054 GCA_048449885.1 Collinsella sp. | reverse complement strand
CGAGCCTTGGGCTGTGTGTCCCGGCCATATATAGGTAAAAGGGCGCCCCGCCGGACCATGTGGCCGGCGGGGCGCCCTTTTGTGTTGTGCTGTCCGTGAACTAGCGGGCCTGCTTAACCTTGGCCGCTGCCTCGACAAACGACTTCCACAGGGTAAAGTCGGTCTCGAGCGTCTTCCACGTGTACTCAGGGTGCCATTGCACGCCTAGACAGAATGGCTGGCCTTCGACTTCGATGCACTCGGGCACGCCATCGGTTGCCTTGGCGACCAGACGCGTGCTTTTACCCAGGCGATCGACACAGCAGTGATGTGCCGAGTTGGTCTGGATCAGCCTGTGCCCGCCAACCGCGCGCTCCAGAAGTGAGCCCGGCACGACCTCGACGGGATGCACGGGGTCGTTGAGCACGTGGGTATGGCGCCACTGCGTGCGGCCCTCGCGAGCGCCCAGGCTCGGCACGTCCATGCACAGGGTGCCGCCAGTGGCGACATTGAGCAACTGCGTGCCGCGGCAGGTGGTAAAGAGCGGCTTTTTGGCGCGGAGCACCTCGCCGACCAGCTTAAACTCAAAGCTATCGCGGATCTCGCAGCAGAGGGTGGGGTCGTAGGGTCGATCGTCGCCCCAGCGCTTGGGGTTGACGTCCGGGCCGCCGGGAATGGCGATGCCGTCGGCGATATCGACGTAATGACGGATGACCTCGATATCCTCGGTGATGGACATCTGCAGCGGCAGGCCGCCAGCGGCAAGGATGGCATCGACAAAGACACTTGCGATTTCCTCGTTGGGGGAGAGCATCTCGGTTAAAAATGGCTCTGCCTCTTCCCAACGCGGTGCGACGAGGATGAGTGGGCGGTCGGCGGCGGCGACGTCGACGTGCGGGGTGTAGGACGATGAAGTGCGAGTTCCGATCATAGGTGTAACTTTCGAGTTTGGATGGGCATGGCTGGCGGGTGGGCGGTCTGGTTAGTGGCCCTTGATGGAGTTGAGGAAGTCCTGGGCGCGCTTGGTCTGGGGGTGGTCGAAGAACTCGTCGGGCGTGCCGGTTTCCACGATCTGGCCGTCGGCCATAAACACGACGCGGTCGGCCACGCGGCGGGCAAAGTTCATTTCGTGCGTGATGACGATCATCGTCATGCCCTGCTGGGCCAAGCGCACCATGACCTCGAGCACCTCGTTGATCATTTCGGGATCAAGGGCGCTTGTGGGCTCGTCAAAGAGCATGGCCTTGGGCTGCATGGCGAGTGAACGGGCGATGGCCACGCGCTGCTGCTGGCCGCCCGAAAGTTGCGCAGGCACCTTGTCGGCCTGCTCGGCCACGCCCACGCGGCCCAACAGGTCCATGGCGCGCTCACGGGCCTCGTCCTTGGAGACACCCAGCACATCGACCGGTCCCAGCATGACGTTCTGCAGCACCGTCATATGTGCGAACAGGTTGAACTGCTGAAACACCATGCCCAGTTCGGCACGCATGCGGGCAAGATCCTTGCCTTCTTGCGGCAGGGGCTCGCCCTCGATGAGGATCTCGCCCGAGTCGATGGTTTCCAGGCGGTTGATGGTGCGGCACATGGTCGACTTGCCCGAGCCCGAGGGGCCGATCACAACGACGACCTCGCCGCGGTCGACCGAGAGATTGATGTCGTTGAGGACGTGCAGATCGCCATAGTGCTTATCGACGTGTCTGAGCTCGATCAGCGGCTGATTGCCGGTGGAAGAGGTGCTCTGTGCCATGGTGCTCGGCTCCTTATGGCTCGAAATGGTAAAGCGTTAGCGGATGATGGTCGCGCCGGTCTTGTGCGAAACGTAGACAGCGGCCTTGTTAATCGCGACGTTGATGAGGATATAGATGACCGCGATTACCAGGTAGACCGACACGAGGGCGTCGTAGTTGGTAATGAGCACGCGGGCATTTTGCATGAGGTCGGGATAGCTCACCACATAGGCGACGGTGGTGTCCTTGACCACGACTACAAGTTGTGAGATCAACGACGGAATAATAAACCGAATAGCCTGCGGCAACACGATTTTAAAGGTGATTTTGGCCCTGGAGAGACCGAGTGCCTGGGCGGCTTCGACCTGGCCGCGCGGCACGGCGTTGACGCCGGCGCGAAAGATCTCGGCGAGTACGCCAGCTGCAGCGAGCGCGACGGGAAGCGTGAGCATCCAAAACGACGGCAGCGCAATTTTGTACTGGGGCAGCACCAAAAAGAAGAAGTAGATGAACAGCAGGCTCGGCACGCCGCGGAAGAAATCGGTGAGCACGCGGCAGACCAGCTGTAGCGGCTTGATGCCGCTGGTGCGGCCGAGCATAAGGGCTAAGCCCAGCACCAGCGCGATGGCGCCAGCGGTGAGTGCGACTTTAACGGTGCCCTCAAAGCCGGCAAGCAAGAACTTCCAGGTGGTGAGGTGCGTAAAGAAATACCAATAGTGGACCGAAAGCTGGCCGGTCACATAAAAGCGCTGTAGTACCAGGGCGACGAGCACGACGACGGCAACGAGCGAGATAGCGGTGCCGATGCGAATCTTGGCGCGCATCTTGGGGCCGGGAGCCTCGTAGAGCGCATCGCGCATGGTAAGTGCAGGGGAGGAATGCTTGCTCATCGGAGGATCCTCACCTTCTTATCGATGTAGTTGCCAACGTGGCTTACCACAAAGGCCGTGCCCAGGTAGCCGAGCGCCGAGATAAAGAACGCGGCGACGCCGCCGAGCGAGCGCGTGTTGATGTAGCTCACCACGCCGGTGAGCTCCTGCGGTTTAAGCGGCACCTGACTGCCGAGCGCAGTGGTGAGCATGACGGCGATAAAGAGGTTGGTCATGGGCAGCACACTCGAGCGCAGCGCCTGCGGAATCACGATCTTGGCGAGGATGCGGTTAAAGCTCATGCCCAGCGAACGTGCGGCTTCCACCTGGCCGACGCCGACGGTGTTGATGCCGCTCATAAAGTTCTCGGAACCAAAGGCCGAGCCCAAAAGGACCGTGGCGACGATAACGCAGGTGCGGTAGGGCAGGACGACCTTGAGCGGCGGCAGCGCATAGACGACGATGATGAGCAGCGCAATGCCGGGGATGTTACGGAAGACCTGGACATACAGGTCGCCAAAGACGCGCAGCGGCTTGAGCGGCGACACGCGCATCACGGTGACGGCGACGGCCAGCACCATGGCGATGGCAAACGACTCAAGCGTCATGCCCCAGGTTGCTAGCAGCGCGTCGATATAGTTCTGGCCATAGAGCGACCAGAGTTCGGAGAGACTCATGCGGACCTCCCGCCGATAAGGAAAGGGGCTCCCGTGTGTACGGAAGCCCCGACAACTCAGTGAGGAAACAGTTTACCGCAATAAAGCGCATCATGCGTTTCCGTATGGTTTCGTTGCGGCCGTTACCAGGCTCGCTGCCTAGGCGCCGATCTCGGGCAGCTCGGGAACATTGGTGTCGCCCGTACGGTCGCCGATGCAGATCTGCCACAGCTCGGTCCAGGTGCCGTCGTCCTCGATCTTCTTAAGGAAGTCGTTGACAAAGGCGACGCCGTCGGAATCGAGCGGCAGGCCGATGCCATAGGGCTCCTTGCTGCCGAAGGGCTTGCCGGCAATCTTGTACTTACCGGGCTCGCGGACCAAGGCGCTCTGCTGCATGTTGTTATCGATGACGTAGGCGTCAACGCGACCCTGCTGGAGTGCCTGACGGGCCTCCTCGTCGGTCTTGAACTCCTGCTGGCTGGCCTTGGGGGCGAACTCCTCCAGAATGGCGGGGCCGTTGGAGCCGGACTGGACGGCGACGTTCTTATCGGCCAGGTCGTCGACGCTCTTGATGTCGTCGTTGTCGGCGAGCACTAGGATAGCCTGCTGGGTGTAGTAGTAGGGACCGGCAAAGGAGACGAGCTTCTTGCGCTCGTCAGTGATGGTGTAGGTGGCGAAGACAGCGTCGACCTGGCCGTTCTGCAGGACGGACTCGCGCGTGTCCGAGGTCACCTGGGTGATCTCGACCCTGTTCTCGCCCAGGATGTAGTTGGACAGGAGCTGTGCGATACCGGCATCGAAGCCGCGGGTCTGGCCGTCTTTC
>DBGBJN010000215.1:0-2506 GCA_048449885.1 Collinsella sp. | reverse complement strand
CAGATCGGCGTGATGATGGAGGTCCAGTTTAAGAGCGGCATCCATTCTGACCGCATCGCCGCCATCGGTATCTCCAACCAGCGCGAGACCACGGTGGTGTGGGACCGCATAAGCGGCCAACCCATCTATAACGCCATCGTGTGGCAATGCCGTCGCACCGCACCTCTGATCGACGAGCTGGTCGAGCAGGGCGCAGAAGAGCTGGTGCGCTCCCGCACGGGGCTTACGCTCGACCCGTATTTCTCGGCCTCCAAGGTGCAGTGGATCCTCGACAACGTCGATGGTGCGCGTGAGAGCGCGGCGGCGGGCGACCTCATGTTCGGCACCATCGACACCTGGCTCATCTACAACCTCACCGGCGGTCAGGTATTTGCCACCGACTACACCAATGCCAGCCGCACCGCGCTCTTTAATATCCATGCGCTCGATTGGGACGACGATCTGCTGGCGCTTTTCGACGTCCCGCGTTCCATGATGCCCGAGGTTCGTTGGAGCTCGGGCGACTACGGCCGCGTCGCGAGCGACATCATGACCAACATGCCACCCATCATGGGCGTGGCGGGCGACCAGCAGGCGTCGCTGTTCGGCCACTGCTGCTTCCATCCCGGCCAGACCAAAAACACCTATGGCACGGGTTGCTTTATGCTCATGAACACCGGCGACGAGATCGTCGAATCCAAGAACGGTCTGGTCTCCACGATCGGTATCGCCGCGGACGGCAAGATCAGCTATGCGCTCGAGGGTTCTATCTTTGCCGCCGGCTCAACCATGAACTGGCTGCGCAACAACATGGGCATCATCTCGAGCGTGAGCGAGTCCGCGCAACTCGCCACTTCGATTAACGACAACGAGGGCTGCTACTTCGTCCCCGCCTTCGCAGGCCTGGGCGCTCCCTGGTGGGACCCGCATGCTCGCGGTATCGTGTGCGGCCTGACCGGCGCCTCGAGTCGCGCGACCATTGTGCGTGCGGCCTGCGAGTCCATGGCCTACCAGAGTTATGACGTGCTACGCGCCATGGAGCAGGACGTGGGACTTTCGATTGAGCGCCTGTCCGTCGATGGCGGTGCCTCGCGCAACGAGTTCATCATGCAATTCCAGGCTGATCTGCTGGATATTCCCGTGTTGCAGTGCGAGACGGTGGAGACCACGGCGATTGGCGCCGCGTACTTGGCGGGCCTTGCTGTCGGCTATTGGGAGGATTTGGAGGAGCTGGAGCAAAACGCTCAGATCGTCAAAGTCTTCCATCCTCACATGTCCGCCGAGCGCCGTGAGAGCAACCTCGCTGGTTGGCGTGATGCCGTCAAGCGTTCGCTCAACACCGCTCAGTAGGGTTGCGACGAGCTGCTCGATACAACAAACCGTTAAACTTATGCACGGCGCGAGGCAACAACGTCGCCAGGCGTCTTGTCAGCAAGGCCATCTTCCGGCCGCAACGAAAGGGGCAATCAACCCATGACCGTCACCTACGATACGTCCCGCGTGACGCTTGTCGACCATCCGCTCGTCCAGCACAAGCTGTCGATCTTGCGCGACAAGAGCACCGGCACCAACCAGTTCCGCCAGCTCGTGCGCGAGCTTGCGCTCTTTGACGGCTACGAGGCCATGCGCGACCTGCCCATGGAAGACGTCGAGGTCGAGACTCCCATCACCACCGCCATGTTTAAGCAGCTTGCCGGCAAGAAGCTCGCCATTGTTCCCATCCTGCGTGCGGGCCTCGGCATGGTCGACGGCATCCTCGACCTGGTGCCCTCCGCTCGCGTGGGCCACATCGGTATGGAACGCGACGAGGTCACCCACGAGCCGCATGAGTATTACTGCAAGATGCCTAAGGATATCGACCAGCGCATCTGCCTGGTTGTCGACCCCATGCTCGCCACGGGCGGTTCGGCTGAGATGGCCATCAGCTACCTGCGCGAGCGCGGTGTCAAGGATATCCGCATGCTGTGCATCGTCGCCGCGCCCGAGGGCCTCAAGTCACTGACCGAAAAGGACCCCGACGTACATATTTATACGTGCGCCATCGACGACGAACTCAACGAGGCCGCCTACATCGTTCCCGGCCTGGGCGACGCCGGCGACCGCATCTACGGCACGCTCTAGTCGCTGGGCTAAGACGGCCGCGGCTGCAAATACGAAGAAACGGTGCGCGCGGGCGAGCAAAAGACGTCCACGCGCGCTCCTGTTAACGGACGTTTTGCGCTGAGGGGTTCGAGAAAAACGTATTAGCGTACCTGCGGCATAAAGAAGGTCTTAAGAAAACGAACAGGTGCGTATTAACCGATGCTTTTTCGGTTGTACTTTAGCGATTGGCTCGTACAATAGTCACCAATGTTTGGCGGGAACTGTCCTGTGAGGCGTTAAAAAGGAAAGTGAGGACGCCAGTGTTTCAGATAGCCGATCTGCTCGCTATCGTTGCAGGCGCCATCGCGGGCGCGGTCGCCTTTCTTCCCTTTGTTTTTACGCTCAAGCCGGTTCTTGACGATAAACAGAATGCGGACATGCTCAA
>DBGBJN010000214.1:0-4189 GCA_048449885.1 Collinsella sp. | reverse complement strand
GTACCCAATTTGCCCGAAGCCGTTTAGGACCAAGGCGCAAATGCCCCCGGGTGCGAGGCCGGCGAGGAGCATCGCGGTCCCCGCGGCGATTATCGAAAACACGATCTGAATAAGGCGCCGGAATTTGGGCACGGGCGCCTTTGCCGCCAGGGTCCCGGGCCTTGTGGCGCCGAGCACGAGTATCGACGAGAGAAGGAAGGGGATGAAGGGAAGGAAGGACGGCGCCTGGGCAATGGCGTAGGGCAGGAAGGAGAGGAACGGCAGGTCGTTTGCGGAGGCCGGGATATCCGCGATGCCGGAGCTGCTCAGAGCGCGGCAATATGCGAGCTCTGCGTCATTGGTCTCCTGGTCCCCCACGATGGACCCGGATTGGAAGCCCTCGTCCATGAGCGCGTAGTAGCTCTCGGCAGAGTCGAGAAAGGCGGCGTCGGTTTGAGCGGCGAGGGCGGCGTTCGCGTATCTTGCAAGCTCAGCGTCATCTTGCTGCTCTGGCGATAGGTCTGTGCCGCTGGCCTGGGGCGCGCGCGTATTGAATGCGTCGACAAAGCCCTGCATGCCCTGCTTCATAAAGAAGGGGCCGTAGATGGGTGAATTGAACGCAATGGGGACGGAAAAGGCTGCAGCAAGAACGAGCGTGGAAATCCATACGGCCCTGTCTCTTAGGATTAGTTTGAGAAGAAGTCGACAGTACATTTAGAAGCACCTACGTTCCTCAAAGAATTGTTAGATTAAAAGTAACAGACCGGATGAAGATGCGTAAGATGGGGGCGAGGCGAATGGCTGAGCGGTATCGATACGCGGGTTCAACGGTATTATATTGACCACATAGATTATTAACTTGCTTGACTTGTAAACCTAATCGTCCTGTCATCATATTCAACTTCGAAAAAAGGGGAATGAGGGCATCCCGATGCATCGAGTATTACTGGAACCCTGGCGATACGCTGAATGATTTGTGACGAATAGTCATGTCCATCAAGAAGGCTCGACGCTTCGGACAGCTCGTCAATCGATATATCAATTCTTGGAGACATGTATTCCTACCATTTTTAAAGAAACAACGGCGGTAATCGCTATCGCGATTGCGCCAATAATACCGAGCGCCATCTATTTATACTTGATTTAAGGCGGAGTGGAATGTGGGCGCGTAAGGAGATGCGGAATCGATGAGAGCCTCAAAAAAAACTACTGCAGTGTTATCATCTTTCACCCTCTCTATTCTTCCATTTCTGATTCTATGGGCGGCTTGGTCAGTCCTCCCTGATACAATTCCCGCTCATTGGAGTGGGGGTGTGGTTGATCGATGGGGTAATAAGCTTGAATTGCTGGTTGTTCCGCTGTTTTCTCTGATTGGTTCTATTGCAATTTCTGTGTACCTTATTGTTTCCACGCGGCGAAGAGAGTTCGCGGATTTCTCTGTTCGAATGCGACGGGACTTTGTTGCGTGCTATATTTCTAGTCTTCTTTTATCGACAACCTGCTCAGTGATAATTGCCGTTTGGGTTCAGTTGATTCTTACGCAAAACACTGCGGTTGATGGGGGGCTTGGACTATCGATCCCGTATTCCCTTCCCGGGCTATATGTGATCTTGTGCGCTTTGCCGCCTTTTTATGCGAGCGGCGAGAGCAAAAAGGCAGAGCGCCTGATAACAGTTCTTATTGGCGGCGCGGAGATTGTTCTTTGCGGAATAGTGCTTGAAGGTTCGGCTGCCTCTTATGCGATGATTGGACTGATGATTCTGTTCTGTGCGTTTGAGATTGTGTCACAGGTAAGGGATAGCCGGTCCTTATGAGTTGAATTACGCGCGTGCGGATATAAAGGGTGGCATGTTAAGCTGGTCGTTTTCTCGTTCTGGGACATTTGCAGTAGGATGAGTGGGACTAGGCGCGCTGCGGTGTGATGGTGACGGTTGAGACTTGTATCGCTGCAAATCCGCTGATGCACATTTTGCTATTGGGCTTGAAGGTGGGACCGACAGGCCTTTGTTTGGGTTGTTCTGGTCTTCCAACGCGTGTTGCACGGCTTTATATTGTTACCCTCGTTCGGCGCTCCGTTGGAGCATTTCCGGGTTTGTCGGCATCATGACTTGGCCAAGTGACACGCTTGCCGAGACGGTTGTAACGCCGCGCCGGTTCCGTGTGCTCCTTCGTTGTTGGCCTGTCCAGCCGGGGGCGGATTCGGCCTCATGTTGTGGCGCACGGCCAACACCGAGATCGACTGCGACGTCCTATTCCAGTACTGCGACCTGCGCGAGGTCTACAAGCCGCTCGAGTACCTCAACGTCGCCCTCCAGTACGATGATATCCCGTGCGGGGAGATCGCGAGGGAGCCGGGCAGGTCGCCCTCGACGATGAGCGCAGAGATACCGTCGCGCCCACCCACGAAAAGAGGGTTCCCTCGCAGGCGCCGCATCCGCACGCCCCCGCAAAGAAACCCTCGCACTCGCATCTCTACCTGCGAACCCGCACGCGCCCTCGCGCACGCGCCGCGGCAGCCGCTAGTCGCGGTAGAACGAGCCCATGTAGCGGATGTACTCGTCCTCGGTGTGGTTGGCCTTCCAGTCGTGGACGGAGTCCTTGTTGCGCTGGCCGGCGATGACGGAGAGCTCCTTACCCAGCTTCTCAAAGGCCTCGTCGACGCACTCCTCGGGGGTGAGGGCGATCTTCATGACGGCCTCGCCCTGCGGGCCGCCGGGGAGGTTGGACAGCAGGCTGGGGGTTAGGGTGGTGCCGAGGGTGATGACCTCGACGTCGACACCGGTGCCCTCGCACTCGCAGGCCACGGCCTCGGTCATCTTGAGGATGAAGGCCTTGCCCGCGCCGTACTGGCCGTTCCAGGGGCTGGAGCTGATGCCGGTCATCGACGAGACGTTGATCACGGCGCCGCGGTCCTGGGCGGCAAAGATCCGCATGTAGTGGTGGAAGCACTTGAGGAAGGTCACGACGTTGACGTTGATCATGGCCTCGTGCTTCTCCCAGGGGGTGTCCTGGATCTTACCGAAGCTGTGCAGGCAGGCCACGTAGCTCATGAAGCCCATGTCCAGGCCCTCGGTCGCGGCGAAGACGGTCTCGGCAGCGCCGGGCTAGCTAAAGTCGGCGCGCACGACCTTGGTCTCCACGCCGTAGGTCTCGCGGATCTCGCCTGCGAGCACGTTCAGCTTCTCCTCGCGACGGCCGACCATGACGACGTTCATGCCGCCGGCGGCGATCTTCTCGCAGAACGCCTTGCCGACGCCCTCGGTCGCGCCCAGGATCAGGCCCCACTCACCGTACTTCTCCCTCAGGTTCATGCTGCATCCTCTCTCTCGATGCCCATGCGGGCACATCTCCTTTAGCGTGCGACCGCACAGCCGCACACGGTGCACCATTATGCGCTGAACAAGAGGGGAGCGTGTTCACGACTTTGCGAACGAGCCCGTAACAACGATGAACGGTGTCGGTCTATCACCACGAAGAAACCCTTGCGGCATCGAGAGAGGAGGTGCTGGCAGGTGGAACCAAAAGGTGAACGCCGCCCTGGCGTGAGCGACGTTCGGTGTGGTTTTACTCACCTTGCTAGCTGTTCACCAGGAGGGTATTGCGACCTCCGGTCGCCTTTGCTGTATCCCCTTGTGTGCCCATGTACAAAGGGATGCATCGCTATTCTGCGCCGGTGCTCGACGTCACCGCTTCGGTGGGCTCGGCAAATACGTTTCTCGCAATGTTCATGGTCGGCGTGATGCTCGATGTGCACATCGATGCCGAAGACCTGGGACCTCATGCGCCTCATCGACTACGTTGCGGCGCGCGGCGCGTGGAGTCTGCGCGAACTCGGCTGCGTCGGCTTTTCCGGCGGTGGCATGCAGACGCTCTACCTCGCTGCGCTCGACGAGCGCGTGCGCTGGGCGCTCATCAGCGGCTACCTCTACGGCGTGCGCGACGCGCTGCTCACCCTCAACAATAACTGTAGCTGCAACTACCAACATAGCCCTCACGGCTACTTCCTGTGAGAGTTTTTTGTTAAAGCAACGGCGCGAGAGTCCTCGTGGCACCCAGCAGCATCCTCCATATGTCTGGACTCTCTATGGCTGCGCTGGATAGACATCGCCGGAACGGGTATAGTATCGAAAGTTTTGTCGTTAACCAGCGGGGGAGTCCTGTGGGCATCAAAAAGAAGATCAAAAAGGAGCTTATCGGCACTTCCGATTAC
>DBGBJN010000213.1:0-5243 GCA_048449885.1 Collinsella sp. | reverse complement strand
CATGCGCAACCGCTCCACGCCTATCGCTATCCGCAAGAGCATGGCGCAGCACTTAGTTGCCATGGCGAGCGCCGACGTTCGCGGCTACCTCGATACACCCGAACCCGCTCCAAGCGCAGGCAGCAAGGCTACCAAGGCAACACGCACGCCCATCAAGCGCATCGACACGTGCGAGCTCGTCGAGCAGGCCATCGACCACGGAACCACGGTGAGTTTTGATATTTCGAGCGTCACGACACGCGGCGAAACCGAAGCAGCACGGATGACACTCCGTCCCTTTGCCATCAGGCAGCGCGATGGCATCTCGTATCTGCTGGGAACGGTCTACGACGCCCGAGGCACCGACGATACGCTGCGCACCGTCGAGATCGCCCGTATGAGAAACGTCAGCACGCGCCTGCTCGACGGCAAGAAGCTCTTCGCCGCCCTGGACGAGGACGACGCCTCCTCCGCCGCATAAGACCCTCCGCCGCCCATTCGACTACCCGTACCGCCCATCCGATTCTGTATTAAAAAACCCGCCAGGCTGTTGTAAAAATGGACATCAGCGCTACTATAGTTCCACTTGCACTTTGTCCCAGTGCAGTGTTTCCAGCCATTTTTATACTGGGGGTAATGATATGAAGGACATCACCATCAGCCGCAGGAGCCTTCTGGTCTCCGCCGGCCTGCTCGCGCTCGCCCCGCTCGCCGGATGCGGCGGCAACTCTGGTTCCGGCTCTGCTGCCGCCGGTTCCGACTACACCATCGGCGTTCTGCAGCTCACCGAGCACTCCGCACTCGATGCCGCCAACGACGGATTTGTCAAGGCCATCAAGGAGAGCGGCCTTAAGGTCAAGATCGACCAGAAGAACGCCCAGAACGACCAGTCCACGTGTAAGTCCATTGCCGACAAGTTTGTGGGCGACAACGTCAACCTGATTTATGCCATCGCCACGCCCGCCGCGCAGGCTGCCGCCGGCGCCACGGCCGATATCCCCATCGTGGGCTGCGCCATCACCGACTACGCCGCCTCCGGCCTGGTCCAGGACAACGACAAGCCCGGCACCAACGTCACGGGCGCTTCCGACCTCACCCCGGTCGCCGAGCAGCTCGAGATGATGCAGAAGGTCCTGCCCGACGTTAAAAAGGTCGGCCTGCTCTACTGCACCGCCGAGTCCAACTCCGACGTCCAGATCAAGGCCGCCAAGAAGGAGCTCGACAAGCTGGGCCTCGAGTACACTGACTTCACCGTCTCGAGCTCCAACGAGATTCAGTCCGTCGTCGAGTCTGCCGTGGGCAAGGTCGACGCGCTGTACTCCCCCACCGACAACACCATCGCCGCGGGTGCCTCGCAGGTCGGCCAGATCTGCAAGGAAAACAAGCTTCCCTTCGTGACTGGCGAGGAGGGTATGTGCATGGCCGGCGGCCTGTTCACCCTCTCCATCAACTATGAGGACCTGGGCTACGCCGCGGGCGAGATGGCCGTTAAGATCCTGAAGGGCGAGGCCAAGCCCGAGGATATGCCGATCAAGCACCTCTCGAGCAAGGACCTGGTCGTCGTCAAGAACGACGAAATGGCCGAGGCCCTGGGCATCGACCTTTCCGCCCTGGACGCGTAATGCCATACGCGGCATGCGTCTAGAGCCCGTGCTCGCGCTTTAGCCGCGTTATTCAATATCTGAGCCACAGGGGCGGGCGCTGTAGACCGGCGTCCGCCCTGCTTGTTTCAGGTAAAACAAAACGTCTATCCGTAACTCTTCTATGCATTGTTACCGCTATTATGGTGAATCACGTGTCCACCCTATCCTAGGAGGTATGAAGCATGCTCATTGCATTGCAGGGCGCCGTTTCGCAGGGCGTCCTCTGGGGCATTATGGTGCTTGGCGTGTTTATCACGTTCCGCCTGCTCGACATTCCCGATATGACCTGCGACGGCAGCTTTGCCCTCGGCGGCTGCGTCTGCGCTGTGCTCATCGTCAATAACAACGTCGACCCGCTGTTCGCCGTGCTGGCCGGTATGTGCGCCGGCGCCATCGCGGGCGCCGTCACGGGCATTTTGACCACCGTCTTTGAGATTCCTGCGATCCTCGCCGGAATCCTCACCCAGATCAGCCTGTGGTCCATCAACCTGCGCATCATGGGCAAGTCCAATACGCCCATTCTTGCCAAAGGCACCGTGTTCTCGGCCGTCAGCAATATGACCGGTCTGCCGCAGTCCACCGTTGCCATCATCTTGGGCATCCTGCTCGCCGTGGCTATCGTTGCCATCCTGTATTGGTTCTTTGGCACCGAGATCGGCTCGGCGCTGCGAGCCACCGGCAACAACGAGTACATGATCCGCGCTCTGGGCGTCAACACCAACTCCACCAAGATGATCGCCCTCGTGCTCTCCAACGCCCTCATCGGCCTTTCGGGCGCGCTCATCTGCCAGAGCCAAAAGTATGCCGACATTGGTATGGGCACCGGTGCCATCGTTATCGGTCTTGCCGCCATTGTTATCGGCGAGGTGCTCGGCCGTCTGCTTCCCGGCGGCCTCACGCAGTTTAGCGTCCGTCTTGCCTCCGCCGTCTTTGGCTCCGTGGTGTACTTCCTTATCCGCGCCATCGTGCTGCAGTTGGGCATGGACGCCAACGACATGAAGCTGCTCTCCGCCGTGATTGTCGCTGTGGCCCTGTGCGTGCCCGTGGTTTGGGAGCGCTATAAGCTCCGCAGCTCCTACACGAAGGGGGATGAGGCAGATGCTTAAGCTCTCGCACGTCAAGAAGACCTTTAACAAGGGCACCGTCACCGAGAAGCGCGCGCTCACCGGCGTCGACCTCACCCTGAATGACGGCGACTTTGTAACCGTGATCGGCGGCAACGGCGCCGGCAAGTCCACGCTGCTCAACATGATCGCCGGCGTGTACCCGCTCGATTCGGGCGTTATCGAGCTCGACGGCACCGACATCTCGCGCCTGAGCGAGTCGCAGCGCGCCAAGTACCTGGGCCGCGTGTTTCAGGACCCCATGCGCGGTACCGCTGCCGACATGCAGATTGCCGAGAACTTGGCCCTCGCCAAGCGTCGCGGCCAGCGTCGCGGCCTTTCGTGGGGCGTCACCAAGGCCGAGAAAGATGAGTACGTTGAGCTGCTCAAGCGCCTGGACCTTGGTCTGGACACGCGTCTCAACGCCAAGGTCGGCCTGCTCTCGGGTGGCCAGCGCCAGGCACTCACCCTGCTGATGGCCACGCTCACCAGGCCGCGCCTGCTGCTGCTCGACGAGCACACTGCGGCCCTCGACCCCAAGACGGCCTCTAAGGTGCTCAACCTGACCGAGGAGATCGTCGACGAGAACCACCTGACCACGCTCATGGTCACGCATAACATGAACGACGCCATCCGTCTGGGCAACCGTCTGATCATGATGCACGAGGGCCATGTGATCTACGACGTGGCGGGCGATGAGAAGAAGTCGCTCACCGTAGCCGACCTGCTGCAGAAATTCGAGGAGGTCTCGGGTGGCGAGCTCGCCAACGACCGCATGCTGCTAAGCTAAACCTACCAAAAAGGGACAGATTTATTTTGGCAGGTTTTATCTGCGCAAACGTCAAAACCGCCGCTAAGGGACAGGCGCCCTTGCGGCGGTTTTCGCATATTATGTCGATAATCCGATATTCAACCAGACATTCTGGCTAAGGACTAAGGAAACTGCCATGAAAAGTCTCCCCCGCCTTGCGTTAGCCGCCGCGTTGTTTGCCGGCTCGCTCGCAGGCATCCCAAGCCTCGCTTTCGCGGGGAACCTGCCCGCCGCTATTGACGGCTCTGTGACCGTCATGCACACCAACGATATCCACGGCAGCTACAAGTACAGCTACAACACAAGCAAGGGCACCGGCACCGTCGGCTTCGACGGACTGGCGGTCCTTTATAGCGCCCAGGGCAACGCCCCCGATCTTTTGCTCGATGCGGGCGACACCTTCCACGGACAGTCCTTCGCCACCATGAGCGAGGGCAAGGGCATCGCCGAGCTCATGGACACTTTCTACGCCGACGGCTACGACGCGACCACGCCAGGCAACCACGACTGGAGCTACGGCGCGGACAAACTCCGCACCATGACCGGCTACAGCACCACCGGTACGCCCTTCGCCATGCTCTGCGCGAACGCGAAGTCTACGAGCGGCGTATGGAGCTCGAGCATCACGAAGACGCTCGATCGCACCTGGGAGGATAGCGAGGATCACTCCACATTCGACTACAAAATCAAGGTCGGCGTCGTGGGTGCCATGGATGAGTCGCTGGGATCCTCGCTGCGCGCGGACCTGGTCGCGGGTACGTCGTTCTCGAGTGCCGCGAACGCCATCAATGCCGAGACAGAGCAGCTGCGCAAGGAGGGCTGCGATGTTGTTGTGTGTATCGCGCACACGCTCGACGCCAAGACCTTTGCCACGCGACTCCGTGGCGTCGATGCCCTTATCGCAGGCCACGAGCACATCAACCTTAACGAGAAGGTGACGGGAGCCGACGGCAAGACAATCCACGTTGTCGAGGCGGGCAGTGCCTTTGCCGAGGTGGGACTGCTTTCCATTCCGTACAAATACGACACGAATGGCACCGAGACGACCGACGACGACACGGTCACGGTCCCTGCAGACGACAGCAACGAGAAGCTCTACACCGCCAAGAACGTCAACGACCTTTTGGCAGACCCCGACAAGGGCTCCGACTACCAAAGCCGCCTTGAAGCCGTCCGCAACAAGATCAAGCCGCTCGACGAGGACTTTGAAAACGAATCGAACAAGGTGCTCGGCACATCCACCACCAACTATTTCTACGGCGAGGACGCCGCAGGCACGCATGGTTGGGAAATGGTGCGCACCACCGATTTCCGTCCCAGCAAGGAGGGCGACACCACCAAGGCCCAGACCATCGGCCACGTGATTTGCAGCTCCTATCTTGACCTGACGGGCGCAGACCTCGCTATCGAAAACGCTGGCGGCATCCGCGGCGGCATCGCGGCGGGCAACGTGACCGCCGGCAACGTCATCGCCATCTCGCCCTACGGCAACACCGTGGAGACCTGGGCCATGACCGGCGCGGACTTCCTCGCAGCGCTCGAGCACTCGCTACAAATCAGCGACGATTGCAACGACAGCTACGAGCTTCAGCAGGCTTATGTGGCGGCCGGTCACACCGAGCAGGAGGCGCAAGACAAGTACAAGTGGCGCGATGACTCTGGCAGCGTTCTCTCCTTTGGCGGCATCAACGTGACGATTGATTGGAC
>DBGBJN010000212.1:0-5903 GCA_048449885.1 Collinsella sp. | reverse complement strand
CGACGATCGCAACGGCGGAAAGACCTGCCCCGGGAGAAACCATTAGCGCGGCTCGCCCACAACGGAGCCGGACAAATACCAGGTCTTGGCAACGTCAACGTCAACATCAACGATCTTGCCAACAAGCTGATCGATGCTGTAGCCCTCGGGGATGGGCGCATGAACGGTCTGATTCTTAGGACTCTTGCCCAGCAGGACCGCGTCGTTCTTTTTACTCGTTCCCTCAATGAGCGCCGGAACCACAGTATGAAGCTCACCCTGGTTATACTCATGTGCCGTGGTCTCGATAACCTTAACCAGGCGGTTGAAACGCTCGAGAATAACCTCATGCGGCGTAGGATCTTCAATCTCTGCGGCCGGGGTACCGGCGCGCTTGGAATAGATGAAGGTATAGGCCTGAGCATAGCGGACCGTCTCGGCAAGTGAGAGCGTCTGCTCAAAGTCTTCTTCAGTCTCGCCCGGGAAGCCAACGATAATGTCGGTCGAGAGCGCGATATCGGGCATACGGTTGCGAATGCGATCGACCAGGCCCAAATAGTCCTCGCGTGTATAACGGCGATTCATCTCTTTGAGGATCCGCGTCGA
Source organism: Collinsella sp. (assembly GCA_048449885.1). Taxonomy (GTDB): domain Bacteria; phylum Actinomycetota; class Coriobacteriia; order Coriobacteriales; family Coriobacteriaceae; genus Collinsella. The sequence continues at coordinate 5,318 of DBGBJN010000212.1, read as the reverse complement.
ACCTGACTGGACGGCCAAGTGCAGCTGCGGCATAACGGCAGGCGTCTCGGCCATGGCGTCGATGGTCTCGGGCAACAGATCCTTGGGATGCGAAGACGTAAAGAAGATGCGCTCCACACCCGTATCGCCCACGGCACGCAGCAGATCGGCAAAACGCGGCTTGCCAAACAGATCGCGACCATATGAATTAACGTTTTGGCCTAGCAGCGTAATCTCACGCACGCCCTGGCGCACCAAACCGGTCACCTCGTCGACAATCTCCTCGAAGGGGCGACTCTTTTCGCGACCGCGCACGTACGGCACGATGCAATAGGTGCAGAAATTATTGCAGCCCGTCATGATGGGCACCCAAGCGTGATACTGGGTCTCTCGATGCCACGGCATGCTCATGGCATCCGTATCCTCATGCTCATTGGTGCGGATATGACGCTTGCCGTCAAGGAACGCCTCGGCAATAAGCTCGGCCACATGTGCGATAGAATGCGTGCCAAAGATGACATTGACGTTATCGACGTTGGTGAGCAGTCCCTCGCCATCACGCTGCGCGATGCAGCCGCCCACGGCAACCACACGCTTGCCCGAAGGCGAAGGCGGCAGGCTTTTGCAGGAATTGCACTGACCGTACAGGCGAGTATCGGCGGCCTCGCGCACGCAGCATGTCATGAAGACAACAATATCGGCATGCTCGGGATCGAGCGCCATGAGGCAACCATACGAATCGAGCAGACCGCTCACGCGCTCGGAGTCGTGCTGATTCATCTGGCAGCCAAAGGTGCGGATAAAGTAGGTTTTACCGGCAAGAATATCGCGTACGGAACGCTGATCCATGTGCATAAGTCCTAACGTTGGGGAGCGAAACGAGGCAAGCAGAAGCTATGCCACAGGCTTAACATCATCCATGACGACGTTATCCATAGCAGCTCGATTAATCTGGTGAACGTAGATAGAAAGGCGGATGGCCGTGCGCGACTCCCCGTTAATGAGAATGTCGGAGAACACGGGCGCGCAGGAAATATCAAAACCGGTTGGGATCAAAAAACCGCGCGCGATGGCAACGGCCTTAATGGCCTGGTTGACAGCACCGGCGCCGACACACTGGATGTTGACGGGTACACCATCCTTGACCATGCCGGCGATGGCGCCGGCAACGGACGCGGGCGATGATTTGCTTGATACCTTCAGGCAATCCATGAAGAAACTCCTGCGTTTAAAAGTACGTTTTAACTGCAATAACTGTATCGTACCGAGAGGACTCGGTAAAGGCACTATTCCTCTTTGGCAAGATCGAAGGTCACAGTGATTCGATCACGCGAAACACGAATCTTTGGGTCGCCGCAAAGGTTGAGATAGTACCTGGCGGCAAGGTCATTGAAGTCCCGCTCCACAGCACGCGAAAACTGTGCCATGTCATCCTTGGCAATACGTAGCCCGCGACGATCCTTCGCGAGATCGACAGGAGCCGGCGCATGCGAGGACGAATCACGCTCGCGCAGCAGACGCGCGGTCACACCGTGAACGGGCTTAATCTGCCCTGCCAAAATGCGATGTGCCGTGCGCTCGGACATCTCAAGACCCAAACCCGAGCAGATACGGATAAAGTCCTCGGCATCAGAGGCAAGGCCTAAACGATCGACAACCGGAAGCTCGCTCTCGTCATCAATAAACAGGAGACGAGACGTATCGAGCCGACTTGACGCCTGAGCATAAAGGGTCGCGGCAATCTCAGACGGAGAACCAAGATAGACATCGCAACCACGCAGCTCCTCGAGCGCAAACTCACAGGCAGCGCGAATAATATTATGCGGGCCGCGAGCACAGACATAACGTCCGTCCTCATCCTTGACGGCCTGGGGCCAGCTGGACTGATCGGCACGCTCACTGAGGCGGTCGGCTGCAACGCTCACCTTAAAGGCTGAACCAAGATCGACGCCGGACGTGACCACACGGGCCTCGTCGGTGTTCTGCTTGATCGAAAACAATGCCATGCCACGACCGTGAACGCCCCAACGGTCCATCTTCATGCTCTCGAGCTTGGAGGTAACACGGGCATCGAAGATTCGCTCTTGCATATCCTGCGGAACGCCCGAACCGTTATCCAGAAAGACAAGCGTGCGGACGCCATCTTCCTTGGTCGTGGCGAGATAGACCTTGTCGGCGCCGGCATCGCGAGCATTACGGAGCATTTCGATGACGATATCCTCGACATGCTGAATGTCGTGTTTTGCCTGGCGCCGCTCGGCCTCCGAAACACGGAGGCGGACATACCCCTCGCCAAGGTTCTCCTCGACGCGAAGGTTGCCCTCCCCCGACATCGACGCGATAAATGAGATGAGCTCGTTCGCGTCGCTCATGTTATTTAGCGATATCGACAGCGCGGCTCTCGCGAATCACGACGACGCGCACCTGACCGGGATACTCCATCTCTTCCTCGATCTGATGGGCGATATCGTGAGCCAGGACCGTGGACTGGGCATCGGAGATCTTGTCCGGCTGAACCATGACGTGGACCTCGCGACCAGCCTGCATGGCATAGGTACGCTCGACGCCTTCATGGGAGTTGGCAATCTCCTCGAGCTTCTCAAGACGCTTGATGTAGTTCTCGGCAGACTCGCGACGGGCACCGGGGCGAGAGGCGGAGACGGCATCGGCCGCCTGTACCAGGACATCGAGCACCGTGTTGGGGTCGACATCGGCATGGTGAGCCTCGATAGCGTGGACGATAACGGGCTTCTCGCCATAACGGCGGGCAAGCTCGGCGCCGATGACGGCATGCGGGCCCTCGACGTCGTGGTCGATTGCCTTGCCCAGGTCGTGCAGCAGGCCGGCGCGCTTAGCGGTCACAACGTCCAGGCCAAGCTCGGAAGCCATCACGCCGCACAGGTCAGAGACTTCGAGGGAGTGCTGAAGCACATTCTGACCAAACGAGGTACGGTAGCGCAGGGCACCAAGGGTCTTGACGATCTCGGGGTGCAGGTCGTGGATACCGGTATCAAAGGCAGCCTGCTCGCCAGCCTCGCGCACGCGCTGCTGAACCAGGTCGGCAGCCTTGTGATACATCTCCTCAATGCGGGCAGGGTGAATGCGGCCGTCGGCGATGAGGTTCTCGAGGGCAACACGGGCGGTCTCACGACGGACCGGGTCGAAGCTCGAAAGAACGACGGTCTCAGGCGTGTCGTCGATCACGAGGTTGACGCCGGAAACCTGCTCGAAGGTCCGGATGTTGCGACCCTCGCGACCGATGATACGGCCCTTGAGGTCATCAGAGGGAATGTGCACGGAGGTAACGGTGACCTCGGCTGTGTGGTCGGCAGCGCAGCGCTGAATCGCCAGGGACAGAATCTCCTGGGCGGTCTTGTGGCACTCGGCGCGAACCTGCTGCTCGGACTCGCGAATGATCGTGGCGGCCTCGTGGGTGACCTCGCCGCGCACCTTATCGAGGAGCTCCTTGTGGGCGTCCTCGCGGGTAAGGTCGGCGATACGCTCGAGCTCGGAGGTCTGCTTGGCGCAGAGCTCCTCAAGCTCGCGGGAGCGCTTCTCGACCTGACCGGCCTGGCTGGACAGCTGGTGCTCACGCTTGTCGAGAGCGTCGTTTCGGCGATCAAGGGACTCCTCGCGCTGCATCACACGGTTCTCGAGCGTACGAATCTCGCTCTTACGCTGCTTGTCCTCGGCCTCGGCGGCCTGCTTGTTCTTGATGATCTCCTCTTTAGCCTCGAGCAGAGCCTCTTTTTTGAGGGTCTCGGCCTGACGCTTAGCATCACCGATCAGGGACTCAGCCTGCGCGTGTGCCGACTGAATCTTTTCGTCGGCCTCGTGAAGACTACCCTGCTTGGCGGTGCGCATGTAGGCAATGGCGGCGATGGCACCCAAAACGATGCCAACGAGCGCTGCGATGATAGGCATGCTCACTCCTTTTTATGGATTCGTTACACAACAAAGCGAACCGTCCTTACGAACGGCTCGCGACATTTGAGTAATATGGGCGCAGCTTATGCGGGTCGGATACAGATAAACATATAAACAAACTCATCACAGATGAGCACATATCACAAAGCAAATGACAGTGTTTATCGTACGTTGAACCACAACAACTGTCAAATAAATGGCCCCGGCACGGCGGCTAAAACACGGTGAACGGCAGGGCCACAAAACGCATACGCCTAAACCGCACATTCCTCGCGTTCGGCATCGAGACGTGCCTTAACGGCATCGGCGGCGACGTGATACGAGAAGCCCTTGCCCATCAAAAACCGAACCAGTTTTTCGAATGCGCGCGTCTCTGGAACACGCCGCTTGGCGAGCAGGGCTGACGCACGCGCCAAATCGTCTTCGACGGCAAAATAATCCTCGGGATAACCGGGAATGTCATCGAGCACGACATGACGGCGCTTGAGCTCGGTCTCGATTTTGCGCTGTCCCCAACCGCGCCGCTTGCGCTCCTCGATAAAGTACGAGCAAAAGCGGCTCTCGTCTAAAAAACGATACTCGGTGGCGCGCTCGACGGCGAAATCGATCGCAGGCTGGTGAAAGCCGTAGCGAGCCAGCTTGTCACGGACCTCACCCGTCGCATGGTCGCGGCGCGATAGCATCTCGGTCACCATGGTAAGTGCACATTTACCCTCGATGAGCTGCACCGCCTCACGAAAGTTGTCCCAATCACAGGGAAGATCGGGGCGGTTTTTGACATACAGCCGCGCGACCCGCACGGGAATCCAAATGGACCGCTCAAAACCGCCCTCAAGCTCACAATCGATATGTGCGCAAGGCTTTTTGGACGCATACCCGCTCGAGAACGAGGAGACCGCCTTCTTATCGGGAAAGACGACCGTGGCCTCGGTCACCGTATACGACATGAGCGTAACCGCTACTCGTCGTCATCATCGAGCATGGCGGAACCATCGATGGCGTAAAGCTCGTCAAACTCCTCAGGCGCAGGCTGATCGGTCAGCTCGACCTCGGACGGAGCATCGTCATCAAACTCAAGTCCACAGGCAAGGCGGACCTTATGCTCAATCTCGTCGGCACAATCGGGGTGTTCGCGCAGGAACGCCTTGGCGGCCTCGCGACCGTTGCCGAGCTTATCCTCGCCATAGGCAAACCAGGAGCCCATCTTCTTGCAAATGCCGCACTCGACAGCCATGTCCAGAATCGAGCCCTCCTTAGAGATGCCCGTACCGTACATGATGTCGAACTCAGCAGAACGGAACGGAGCTGCCACCTTGTTCTTAACGACCTTGGCGCGCACGCGGTTACCGATAACCTCGTCCTTAAGCTTAATGCTGTCGATGCGGCGAATGTCGATACGCACCGAAGAGAAG
>DBGBJN010000211.1:0-4609 GCA_048449885.1 Collinsella sp. | reverse complement strand
GAACATAGGGGCCGTCCAGCCACGATGGGCCAGATGCGAAATAGCCGGCGTTGTCGTCGGGAAAATGGGCGATTTCGTTGTCGAGCGCGCGCCAGGCGGCGGCTTCGAGTTCTATGGCGGGTTCGCCCTCGTAGGTTGCCTTGTCGCAGATGTCCAGAATTGCTGCCGCGGCATCAAAGAGACGCCCCATGCTGCTGGTACGCGGGCTGTTGATGCCGCGCTCGATCATGGTGGCTGTCACGCTGCGCGTTTGCTCGTCGAGGCTGTCCAAAAGCCGAGCGGCACCTGGGTGCTCGAGCAGGCCGAGCTCACTGAGCAGGGCAAAGGCGTTGCGGCGGGCGTCGCGCACGGAGGCCGCCCCACCGGGGAGCGCCCAGGTGCGCAAATGCGCGGTGCGCTCAAAGCCGCCAAGGCTGGCAACAAGAAACTCGCCGCCCCAAATGGTCCCATCGGTGCCGGCGCCGGTGCCGTCAAAGGCGATGCCAAGGACGCGCGCGTCGGTTGTAAGCTGGCCCGCGGCGATGGCCTCGGCCATTACGCTCGCGATATGCGCATGATGGTGCTGCACCTCGACGAGCGGCAGATTGCATTTTCGCGTCTGCTCGCGCGCCCACTGGCCCGATAGATAGCTGGGGTGTAAATCGCAGGCCAAGGCGGCGGGCGCCAAGTCAAAGAGATCTTCCAAGCGTGTGCGCGCGGCGTTCCAGGCATCGAAGGTCCCGCCGTTTTCAACATCGCCGATATGCTGCGACACAAAACAGGTCGCCTCGCCGTTCGTCCCTTCACGCGTGAGCGCAATCGTGGCCTTTTGTTGTGGCCCGCAGGCGAGCACGCAGGACGGAGCGCCGTCGAGCGCCGGCAACGGCAGCGGCTGGGGTGCATATCCGCGAGCGCGGCGAACGGGCATAATGGCGCCGTCGACCACGCGCACTACAGAGTCGTCGTAGCGCGAGAGGATCGCGCGGTCGTTACCGAGCAGCGCGTCGGCGATGCCGGCGGCAACGAGGTGTTCCCAGGCAAGGTCGTCGTCGGTCTCGATGGGTTCTTCGCTCAGGTTTCCGCTGGTCATGACGAGCGCGTGCATACCGCAGGCTTCTGCCGTGGCAAGCAACAGATGTTGAAGCGGCGTATAGGGGAGCATGACGCCGAGCTCAGGAAGGTCGTGCGCGACAGATGGCGCGAGAGCGAGGATGTCGGGGGAACCGCCGTTGCCCTCGCCAACAGTGCGCCGGCGCAGCAGCACAATGGGGCGGATACTGCCAGCGAGCAGATCGCGTTCAGCATCGTCGATATGACACAGGCGCCCGGCATCGGCAAGACTGCGAACCATGACGGCAAGTGGCTTGTTGCTGCGACGCTTGCGACGGCGCAGCTCGCGCACCGCTTGTTCGTTGGCAGCATCGCAGGCCAGGTGGAATCCGCCCAGGCCCTTGATGGCGACGATGCCACCGCTGGCCAGCAGCTCAACGCAGCGCTCGATGATAGCGTCGCTGGCCTCGCGTGTGGTGCCGACGGTCGGTGTCGCGGACGAATTCCCGCACGCATTGCCGTTTACAGCCTCGCGCCACGTAATATGCGGCCCGCAATCAAAGCAGGCATCGGGTTGCGCGTGAAAACGCCGGTCGAGTGGGTCGGCATACTCCGCGGCGCACTTGGGACACATGGGAAAACAATCCATCGAGGTGGCCGCTCGATCGTAAGGCAGCGAGCGGATGATGGTAAAGCGTGGGCCGCAGTTAGTGCAGTTGATAAAGGGGTAGTGATAGCGTCGGTCGGCGGGATCGAACAATTCGCGCAAGCAATCGTTGCAGGTGGCGATATCGGGCGAGACGAGCGTCGTGTGCGCGGTCTGGTCCTGCGATGCTACGATGCGAAAGCCCTGTTCGTTGGCGGCATCCCAACCGTTGGCTGCCAAGTCCACAACCTCGACATGCTCTACGCGGGCTGCCGCAGGCGCATGCTCAGAAAGCGCGGCAACAAAAGCATCGAGCGCATCGGCCGGAGCGTGCGCCTCGATATGCACGCCGTCGCCCGCATTGAGCACCCATCCACAAATGCCATGTGCCATGGCCTCGCGATACACAAACGGTCGCATGCCAACGCCCTGCACAATGCCCGTCACATGAATATGCGCATGCCGCATGCGACACCCCTCATCAAAACCGACCAAAAAGGGACAGGTTTATTTTGGTAGGTAAAACTTCTAAACCTGCCAAAACAAACCTGTCCCTTTTTGGCAGGTGCGCTGCGGGAAATCCCGCTATAGCCCCAGACTCTGCTTGGTGGCGGCGCAGGTGAGCTCGCCGTGCTTAACGCCGCGCAGGCCCAGCAGGCGGTCGGCTAGTTCGTAGACGCGCTCGCCGCGACCCTTGAGCGCCAGAATCTCCAAACAGTTGTGGTGATCCAGATGCACGTGCATGGTCGATACGATCTCGTCGGTGTAGTCGTGCTGCACTTCGTCCAGACGGCGCGTCAGATCGCCGGTGTGATGGTCGTAGATCATGGTGAGCGACCCGATAACGTGCTCATCGGGCGTGCGCATCTGCTCTTTGGCGATCGAGGCGCGAATCAAATCGCGCACGGCCTCGGAGCGGTTGGCCACGTCGCCGCGGCGCGCGATCTGCTCGTCAAAACGGCGCAGCAGGTCGTCGGGTGCGGTAACCGAAAAACGGACCAGCTCGGAGCCGGAGCCACTACAGTGGCAGCCCGCGTCACCGTCCGCCCCGTGCGGATGCTCGTGCTCGTACCCGCAGCAGTGCTCGTGTTCGGCCACCTTACACCAGCTTCACGGAGCCGACGGAGTTGTGGTCGGCCTCGATGGCCTCTTCGTAGCCCTCGAGTGCGTCGTGGGCCTCGTGGAGCGCGGCCATGGCGGCCTCGAGCTTGGCGCCGATGCGCTCCATGTCAAAATTCTCGGTCGCATGCAGCAGCTGATGGCTCCACTCGTGAGCGAGCTCGATGGTGTCGTCGACCTGCTTGACGCTCATGGCAAGCTGGCTCATGTTCATTCCGACGTCATGCATGGAAAATCTCCTTTTGTATGGGGCAGTTCAGTGGTTCAGATTTTACTACGCCCGCTCTGTGCGCAGCTGCATAAGAAAACGGGTGCGAGTCTGTGCGACCCGCACCCGTTCACTGGGGGCTGTTTGTGACTACCATACTATCCGTGGTTGCACTCGGTGCATCCAGAAGTCCGGCGAGCGGTGCAAAAGCGCTCATGGACGGCAGGCAGACGGCAACATGTAACAAGCGTATTACAGATGCTTCTCCAGCAGCGCCTGCAGCCTCGCCTTGGGCAGAGCGCCAACCGATCGGTCAATCTCCTCGCCGTTCTTAAACACAACCAGCGTGGGGATGCTCATGACGCCATACTTCATGGCCAGGTCCTGGTTGTCGTCGACGTTGCATTTGGCAACGGCAAGCTTGCCCGCCAGCTCATCGGCAACCTCGTCAACGATGGGCGAGAGGGATCGACAGGGCCCGCACCACGGTGCCCAAAAATCGACCAGCACGGGCAGACTGTCGTTAACGATGGAATCGAAGTTCTCGGGGGTAATCTGATTAATGTCAGCCATGGTGACCTCCATAATGCGACGCGGCTCGGCCGCGTAAAACTCAGTACGACCGTGCTTATACCCAGCCGCCCGCAAAGCAACCACTCGCGGGTAGCTCTTTTATATAATGGTGGGCACGCAAACGATTGGAGAGCGCATGTCCACGTCACAAAGCCAGAAAAAAGAAGCCATCGCCCAGGCGGCCGAGCAGGAGCTCACATCGCTTGCGGTTCGTGGCGTGCGTATCGCGGGCAACGCGTGCTCGCCGATCGTGCTGGTCAAAGGCGATTTGGACGAGGCCGAGCGTTCGGGTGGCGAGCTTGCCGCCGGCCCGGATGGCGCGGCGTTGCGCAAGGCGCTTGGGGCCATCGGCTACGCGCCCGAGGATTTTTGCGTGCTGGCAAGCGTCGCCGGCGTGGGTGACGGAGCGGTCGCGGTGGGCGAGACTCTGCCGTGCGAGCTGTTCCGTGAGGCGCTTGAGGCTTTGGACCCCGAGGCGGTTCTGCTGCTGGACGATCGCGCGGCCGATACCATGCGCGAGACCTATGCCGACATGCTTGTGGCAATCGACGACTTCGATACCGCTATGCTCAAGCCCGGCTTGGTCGCCCATGTGCAGGGCCGCCGCGTGCTCGCGCTCGACGGCTTTGAGGCGGCACTCACTGACAAAGCCGCCAAGCAGCGCATGTGGGCATACATCAAGCAGCTGACCCCGGCAGCCGCTCCGCTGTAGCGAGGCTGGCGGCAGCCCCTACATCACAGCGCGCAGCTCAAACCGATCGCCGTTAATGCGGAACTGGCAGTTGCCGTTCATGCGCTCCACGGCAAGTTTGATGCTCCTGGTGCCAAAGCCGTGGCCCGCATGCCGGGTCACGGGCATGCCGTCGACCATGCGCGGCGCGCGGTCAAACGTATTGGAAACTAACAGCAGCAGCTGGCCGTCCTCTAATCGCAGGTCAAAGTCGACGAATCGCTTTCCTTGGGGTGCGGCGCTTGCGGCGGTGATAGCGTTTTCCAAGGCATTTGAGAGCACGCTAAACAGGTCGGCGTCACCT
>DBGBJN010000210.1:0-3837 GCA_048449885.1 Collinsella sp. | reverse complement strand
ACGACTGTTTTAAGTGCCCCCGATGGCGTAATTTGCCATCGGGGGCACTTTTTATGCCGATCGGGCGCTATCTGCGTTCCAAATAGGACGCTGAGGATGGCGCACGGCGCGCTCCAATGCTGAATACTCCCAAAAATGTACATCGGGACATGACCCACCTGAGCAAAAGCGCTCAAGTTCGGTGTTCGGGGACGCCAAACAGTCCGCAATACATGCAAGTCACATATCCAGCAACCGTTGAACGGGCAAAATCTACCGTTCACCCCGTGGTGGTTAGGTGAACGTTCACCTTTTGAGGTGCAATGGATTAGTATAGTGAACGTTCACCTAAAGGATAACGAGCGCGCCGTGCGCCCGCCTTGCCAGCAAAGGGGCTGTTTGATGAAAAACTTTATGGACGATCAGGATTTCCTGCTGAGCACCAAGACCGGCGAGGAGCTGTTCCACAACTTTGCCGAGGGCATGCCCATCGTCGACTATCACTGCCACATTTCTCCTAAGGAGATTTGGGAGGACAAGCGTTTCGAGAACATCACCGAGGTTTGGCTGGGCGGCGACCACTACAAGTGGCGCCTGATGCGTGCCAACGGCGTCGACGAGCGTTTTATCACTGGCGACGCCCCTGCTCGCGAGAAGTTCCAAAAGTGGGCCGAGACCCTGGGTCGCTGCGTTGGCAACCCCGTCTTTGAGTGGAGCCACCTGGAGCTTAAGCGCTACTTTGGCTACGAGGGCGTCCTCAACGGCAAGACTGCCCAGGAGGTCTGGGACCTTGCCAACGCCAAGCTCGCTGAGGCTAGCTTTACCTGCCGCAACCTGATCAAGCAGTCCAACGTCCGCATGATCTGCACTACCGACGACCCCGCCGACAGCTTTGAGTGGCACAAGAAGATTGCCGCCGACGACAGCTTTGACGTTCAGGTCGTTCCCGCCATGCGCCCCGATGCCGCTTTGCGCATCGAGCGCGGCCAGGAGTTTGCCGACTACTGCAAGCACCTTTCCGAGGTTGCCGGCGTTGAGGTCAGCGACTTTGAGGGCATGAAGGCTGCCATTTCCAAGCGCTACGACGTTGCTCACGAGCTGGGCTGCCGCGCCTCCGACCACGCACTCGACTACGTTATGTACGTCCCGGCTACCGCCGACGAGATCGAGGCTATCTTTGCCAAGGGTCTGGCTGCCGAGCCGCTTACCGAGGAAGAGGTCCTCAAGTACAAGACTGCCTTTATGCAGTTCGTTGCCGGCGAGTATGTCCGTCTGGGCTGGGCCATGCAGCTGCACTTTGGCTGCAAGCGCGACAACAACCGCGCCATGTTCGCCAAACTCGGTCCCGACACCGGCTACGACTGCATCTCCAACTACACGCCGTCCGACCAGCTCGCCGATTTCCTCAACTCCATCCAGGAGACCTGCGGCCTGCCCAAGACCATCCTGTACAGCCTGAACCCCATCGATAACACCATGATCGATACCGTCATGGGTTGCTTCCAGGAGGCTCCGACTGCCGGTAAGATTCAGAACGGCTCCGCCTGGTGGTTCAACGACAACGAGGTCGGCATGCGCGAGCAACTCACGGCTCTGGCTAACGAGGGCGTGCTGGGCAACTTTGTGGGCATGCTTACCGACTCCCGCTCTTTCCTGTCCTATCCGCGCCACGAGTACTTCCGTCGCGTGCTGTGCAGCGTGATCGGCGAGTGGGTCGAGCAGGGCAAGTACCCGGCCGACATGGAGCTGCTGGGCAGTATCGTGCGCGACATCAGCTACAACAACGCGGTCCGCTACTTTGGCTTTGATTTGGACACCGTCGAGGCATAAGCCTGCATCGAATCACATCGAACTCGGGAGCGCCGTTGCCACACGCGGCGCCCCCGTTTTGCTTGCACGCTAACAGCTATCTAAGGAGAGACACAGATGGAGAACATCAGCTACGATGCGCTCGAGAAGATCGGCTACAAGGGCTATTTGCTGCCCAAGGATGCTCCCGAGAAGGTTCTGCAGTTTGGCGAGGGCAACTTCCTACGCGCTTTCGTTGACCGCTTCTTTGACATGGGTAACGAGGCGACCGGCTGGAATGGCAAGATCGTCATGGTCCAGCCCATCAGCGGCGCCTTTGGCTTTGCCGACGGTATCAATGCCCAGGACGACCTGTACACCGTGCTGGTGCGCGGCAAGGAGAACGGCAACACGGTTGACGAGTCCCGCGTGATCAGCGCCTGCAGCCGCTGCCTTAACCCGTATCGTGAGGACGACTACCGCGCCATGATGGAGGTCGCTGTCTCCGATGACCTAGAGATCATCGTCTCCAACACCACCGAGGCCGGTATCGCCTATGACCCGTCCTGCAAGGCCGACGACATGCCACCTGCGAGCTTCCCCGCCAAGCTTGCCCAGGTGCTCCACACCCGCTGGGCTGCCGGTAAGCCGGGCGTCATCGTCCTCGCCTGCGAGCTCATCGATCACAACGGCGAGGAGTTGCTGCGCATCATGAACCAGTATGTGAGCGACTGGGGCTGGGAGGACGAGTTTGCGCAGTGGATGGCTAACGACTGCACCGTCTGCACCACGCTCGTCGACACCATCGTCCCCGGCCGCATCCGCGATCCTAAGGAGGCCGCGGCGGTTGCCGAGCGTCTGGGCTACGAGGATCCCTTCCTGGCCGTGCGCGAGCCCTTCCAGATGTGGGGCATCCAGGGCGACGAGTCGCTTGCCGAGAAGCTTCCCTTTGTGAAGGCTGGTCTTCCGGGTGTCTTTGTGACTCCCGACGTCACCCCGTACAAAAAGCGCAAGGTCCGCATCCTCAACGGTGCCCACACCGCCTTTGTTCCGGGTTCCTGGGTTGCCGGCTTTGATATCGTGCGCGACTGCATGCATGACGAGACCATTCGCGGCTTCATGAACACCATGCTCTACGACGAGGTCATTCCGACGCTTGCCGCCGACTTGGATGTCGAGGACTGCAAGGCCTTTGCCGCCGCCGTCGAGAACCGCTTCGACAACCCGTTTATTGATCATGCGCTGCTCTCCATCTGCCTCAACTCCACGGCTAAGTGGCGCGCTCGCGACCTGCCCACGCTCAAGGACTACGTTGCCGAGACCGGCAACCTGCCCAAGTGCCTGGCGACGAGCCTCGCTACGCTCATCTCCTTCTACACGCAGGAGCTCGTGTCCCGCGAGGGCGACGGCCTGCACCTGCGTCGCTCCGACGGCACCGAGTACACCGCTCAGGACGACGCCTTCGTGCTCGACTTCTACGCCGCCCATGCCGGCGCCGACGATGCCCAGCTGGTGCACGACGTGCTCACCAACGAGCAGATGTGGGGCGAGGACCTTACGCAGATCGCAGGTCTTGAGGAGTTTGTCGTCAGCGCGCTCGCCGTCGTGCGTGCCGAGGGCGCCAAGCAGGCCTTCGCCAACGCTCAGGCGTAAATTTCCGGCGCAAACGCGGGCGCGGGATGGCGTGCCCACACCTCGACTTCTGCTCAACCTGTAGGGTTAGGACCATTTGTAATGAACACTATCCAGATCAATCCGGCCGATAACGTGATCGTCGCGCTGTCGCCGCTTGCCAAGGGCGCCGCCGTCGCGGTTCCCGGGGTGGGCGAGGTTGTTGCCGCGGAGGATATTCCGCAGGGCCACAAGATGGCCGTGCGTGCTATTGCGGCGGGGGAGGACGTCGTCAAGTACGGTCTTCCTATCGGTCACGTGACGGGCGACATCCAGCCCGGTCAGTGGCTTCATACGCATAACGTCAAGACCAACCTTTCGGGCGAGGTCGAGTACGTTTACAATCCGACGCATCCGGTCGTTGAGCCGGTTGAGCCCGAGACCTTTATGGGCTTCCGT
>DBGBJN010000209.1:0-3186 GCA_048449885.1 Collinsella sp. | reverse complement strand
GGCGACGGTGCGCCGCCTGTGGAGTGAGGCTGCCGGCGACCATTGGCGCTTCTATATCGTGTTCGCGAGCATTGTGTTCTATGTCATCTTTAACACCGCCGCGCCGGCATATAGCGCCCGCGTGATCGATGAGCTGTGGGGCCACATTCAGGTGGCGTTTGCCAACGACACCACTTTCAGCATCACCTGGGAGAACTGCGGCAAGACCATCTTCATCTACTTTATGATCTGGACTGCCGCTGCCTCGTTCTATGCGCTCCAGAGCTTTTTGATGTCGAGCGTCGCTGAGCGTCTCAATCTGCGCCTGCGCAACCGCATCGCGCAAAAGCTCAACCGTCTGCCGCTCGCCTATTTTGACGCGCATCGTCCCGGCGAGGTCGTTAGCCGCGCGACCAACGACCTGGACAAGATGTCCGAGAGCATGCAGCGCGGATTGCTGCAGCTGCTGGTGTCGATTGGTACGGTAGTGGGCGCTGTGAGCGTGATGTTTGTGTTCAGTGTGCCACTCACGCTGGTCTTTTTGTTCTTTACGGCGTTGTCGCTGCTGGTGACCAAGGTGGTCTCGCGCCGCACGCATGACGTAACCGGTGAGCGTCAGGAGTGGGTGTCCAAGATTACGAGTGCGGTCGAGGAAGGCTACTCGGGCCGTCTGGTGATTCGCGCGTTTAACCGCGAGCGTCAGAGTTCTGCCGAGGTGCACCAGGCCTCGAGCGAGCTAGCGCGTGTGAGTGCCAAGGCCGACTTTATGATTAACGCCGTCGGCCCCGCGGTGCGCTTTATCGGCCGCCTGGCACAGATCGTGATTGCGATTGTGGGCTGCAGCATGCTGGTTGCCGGCCACATGACCGTCGGCGTGTTCCAGGCGTTCTTCCAGTTTATCTACGAGGCATCCGAGCCCATGACGCAGCTGTCGTTTACCTTCAACTCGCTGCAGAGCGCGCTGGCGAGCGCGGAGCGCGTGTTCGACCTGCTTGATGAACCCGAGATGGAGGCCGATCCGCAGCCGGGCGAGGCCGCCAAGCTGCCGGGTCGCGTGGAGGGCCGCGTCGCCTTTGAGCATGTGCGCTTTGGCTACACGCTCGACAAGCCGCTTATGCGCGACGTATCGTTTACCGCCGAGCCGGGTCAGAAGATTGCCGTGGTGGGAACCACGGGCGCGGGCAAGACCACGCTCATCAACCTGCTCATGCGCTTTTACGAGATCGACGGCGGCCGCATTACGCTCGACGGCGTGGACACGAGCCGTATGGACCGCGGCGAGCTGCGCCAACAGTTTGGCATGGTGCTGCAGGACGCCTGGCTGTTCGATGGCACGATTGCCGAAAACATCGCCTACGGCTGCCCCGAGGCGACGCGCGAGGAGGTCGTGGCCGCCGCCCGTGCCGCGCAGGTCGATTTCTTTGTACGTACCATGCCGCAGGGCTACGACACGCGGGTGGCCAACGATGCCGAGAGCATTAGCCAGGGTCAGCGCCAGCTGCTGACCATCGCACGCGTGCTGCTCAACAACCCGGCGATTCTCATTCTGGACGAGGCAACGTCGAGCGTGGACACGCGTACTGAGCTCGCCATCGGCCGTGCCATGGACGCGCTCATGCATGGGCGCACGAGCTTTGTGATCGCGCATCGCCTGTCGACGATCGTGGATGCCGACCTGATTCTGGTCATGGACCACGGCAACATCATCGAGCAGGGCACGCATAAGGAGCTGCTCGCAGCCGAGGGCGCTTACGCCGACCTCTATCTGAGTCAGTTCGCATAATGTGACAAAGGGACAGTCCTACATGCCACATCAAAAAGAAAGGCGCGCTGGGGATGAATTCCCTGGCGTGCCTTTGCGTTGATGCCGATGTCGTTTTGTGCCGCTTGCGTTCCTAGCGCTCGTCCACGAGCTTGGCGACGAGGGCTTTGAGCTCGGCCACCTCTCGCTCGAGTTCCTTGACGCGGCGGGCGTTCTCAGTGATGCCTTGACGGTTGAGCGCGGACTGCTCGGCGGCGTCATCGGGCATGTACTCGCGATGCTGCTTGGCGTCGAAGTTTTCCTCGAACACGCGGCAGCCGTTGCGCTTGATGATGCGTCCCGGCACGCCCACGACGGTGCAGTTATCGGGCACGTCCTTGACGACAACCGAGTTGCCGCCGATTTTGACGTTGTTGCCGATGCGAATGTTGCCGAGTACCTTGGCGCCCGTGCCCACGGTGACGTTGTTGCCCAGGGTGGGGTGGCGTTTGCCGGTCTCGTTGCCGGTACCGCCGAGCGTGACGCCCTGGTAGAGTACACAGTTGTCGCCCACGATGGTAGTTTCGCCGATGACGACGCCCATGGCGTGGTCGATAAAAAAATGCTTGCCGATCTGTGCGGCGGGGTGAATCTCGACGCCGGTGATGTGGCGGGTGATTTGCGAGAGCACGCGGGCGAGCGAGCGATGACCGTGCTCCCAGAGCCAGTGCTCGGGCACGTGGTTCCACTTGGCGTGCAGGCCAGGATAGGAAAGGAAGATGACTAGACCGTTTTGCGCGGCGGGGTCCTGCGCCTGGACGGTCTTGATGTCCTCGCGAATGGTATTGATAAAGCTCACCGGCCGCCCTCCCTTAGCGCCATGGCAATGCGATTCAATAAAGTATAGCGATTCGCTAGGGATTAAAAAGGACAATCTTGGCGGCTTTGCGCTACAAGTGTCAGTTATGCAAACTTGCTGGTAATGGAGTCATGCTTTTGTGGGGTTGCGTACGAGGGGACGCCGCAACCGTATACTGGTCAACTTGGACGTATCCGCGCCCACAACTGAGAGGTTTTACTTCATGGGTTTCATCAATTTTATTGCCGAGCTGCTTAAGGACCCGCGCACCGCGATCGCCAGCTGGATCGCCGCCGGCCCGCTTATGGCCTACGGCTGCGTGTTCCTGATCATCTTTATCGAGACGGGCGTGGTGTTCTTCCCGTTCCTTCCCGGTGATTCGCTGCTGTTCGCCTCGGGTTTCTTTGCCCACAACGGCGGCTTTAACATCGTGGCGCTTCTGGCCACCGCATGGGCCGCTGCCATTTTGGGCGATCAGTGCAACTTTATGATCGGTCACTTCTTTGGCCGCAAGATCATCGCTTCGGGCAAGGTCAAGGCCATGACGCCCGAGCGCATCAAAAAGTCCGAGGACTTCTTGGACAAGTGGGGTCACCTGGCCATCTTC
>DBGBJN010000208.1:0-18577 GCA_048449885.1 Collinsella sp. | reverse complement strand
TCGGTGAGGTATGCCGAGAGCACCTCGAGCATCTGCTGCTCGGTGGGACGATCGCACTGCTCGACTGAGAGACCCTTCATGATGATCTGGACGAGCGCCTCATCGCCCTCGCAGCGCGGCTCGAGCGGTGCCGGCTTGGTCTTGGTCTTTACGAGATAGAACGAGCCGGTTGCAGCGGCGTCCGTCGACTCAAAGTCAAACGGTTTGCGACCGCTGTAGAGCTGGTACAGAATGCTCGAAAGCGCATAGACGTCGATTGCCGGCGAACGGCGAAGGGCCGCGATGCCTTCGATATCCTGCGTGAGCATCTCGGGCGCGGCGTATGCGGGCGTGGCAAAGCGCCAGATGTCGGCGCGCCGGGTGATCGTGTCGTCGCCGAGAGCCATGGTCGCGGAGCCCATGTCGATGAGGCAGGGGTCAAAGGAGCAATCGGCAATCTGCTGCTCGAGCGTTCGGCTGGTGGTGCGGAACATAATATTGGCAGGCGAAAGGTCGCGATGGACGACCGGATTCACGAGCCCCTGGGTCATCAGGAGTGCGCGAAGCACGGCGTTTCCAACGGCGGCCACCATCTGGGTGGTTAGCCCGCCCGAGACATCGTGCGGAAGCAAGGGCAGCGCCTGCTTGAGCGAGGTGCCCTCGACCCATTCCATGAGGATGAGTGGGTCATCCTCACACGAGCCGTAGCCATAGACGCGCGGAAATCCGCGCAGGTGCGAGACGGTACACAGATGACGGTACTCCTCGAACAGCGCAGCGGTGTTGGCCAGGTGCGCGGCCGATTGCTCGGCGGAGCGGTCGGGGGCTTGGCCGGAAAGGATAGCGTTGTCCTTGAGTAGCTTGACGGCAAAGACCTCGCCGCTCGTGTTGGTCGCGCGCAGCACGTGCCCGATGTTGCCGTTGTTGCGGTGGGCCGTCTGGAGAATAAGCGTCATAAACCGACGTTTGGCGTCGTCCTCGGCGCTGGGGTCGACCGCCACGGCGGTATCGAACGTATCGAGACGGATGAGTTTGTCGCCATAGGCGCTATCGGTAGTATCCATGGCGTTCCTTTGTCTGGCATGGGTTGCCGCACGTATACGTGAGCAGTGCGGATATCGGTAAAGTACCATGATAGCCGCACTGCCCACGTATACCGCTGAGCATTGTCGTTTACGACGCAGAAGGTAGAAGACGAAAGACGGACGGCGACCGTCTTTCGATCGCCGTCCGCGCTAGTCCACAATGACAAGGAATGTCGTGTAGAGACCCAGATGGAGCCTGTCGCTGTTTTCGATTTCCACTGGGGGATAGATCTTGCCGGGCTCGCGTTGGTCGCGCGGCGGCTCAATCACAATATCGCCGTTGCCTGCACCCGATTCGAGTACCGTGCCGTTGGTCGATCCAAGGCCCTGGGCGTACCAGTGCTCACCCTCAAGCCAAATGCGAAGATGCTCGCGCGATGCGTCGGCGCCCACATCGGTGATGCTGGGCGAGGTTTTGGGCAAAGAACCAATTACGGTGCCGCGCGGATCGCGTGTGAGGGGATGGATTTGCATGTCGGCGCAGTTGTCGGCATGGGTTCTGAGCAGACCGAGGTTGGGGGCGACGGTGCGCGGCTGCTCCAGGCTGCTCATAAAGCCACGTCCGACGGTAGTTTCGGTGGTGCCAAAGTGCTCGCCCGTCTTGCTGTCGCAAAAGCGCTCGACGGTGGCCACGCCCTGAACGGGATCGGCGAGCGCCCCCGTTGCCACAAAGAGCATAAGGTAAAGCGTGCTTTTCTCGCGCACGGTATTGCCGTCAAAGTTGTCGATGCGATTGAGGGCATTTGCATATAGGCGGCTGTCCAGCTTGTAGCTGGTGAGAGCCGACATCATTTCGTTGGCGGCCGGACCGCGATAGTGCTCGGCGATTGCCCGATAGGCGGACTCGCCGCCGCCGAGCTTGCTGCAGATTGCCGCGGAAAGGTTGAGCGTGGTGACGGTAAAGTCGCTGTAGATGGCGGGCGCGCACTGGTCAGGCTTGCGATGGACGATGTAACGGGTGAGATACGAGCGGTTGGAAGAGCATTTCTCGAGCAGGGTACTGCCGAGATAAGAGTTTCCATTGATAAGCATTCGGGCGATCTCGAGATGCTTAAGACCGCCGAACGAGCGAATATCGTTATAGAGGACCGAGCAAGGCGTCTCTGCTGCCACGGATACCTCCTTTGATTGCTTCCTAGCCAATATGGCGATAGGAATTAATGGCCCCCGGTGGGCGACGTATTAAATGGCTGCGCAATATATAGCGTAACCAAAGCAACATTATAGGCCACATGTTCGAAATTGCAGGAAGAGCGAGAGATTTGGTTTGGACTGGACGGAAATCCCCCTCTGTCTTGATCTATAACAATTAGGACCGATTTTACTCGGTAACTGTTACAGATTGAGACGTTTGTGAACCGTGTCGACCGTTTGTCTCGATCTGTAACACGTAGAGGAAGATTTGCCCTGTAGATGTTACAGATTGAGACAATCAGCCGGGCCCACCTCGTCCGCCTCGTCATCTGTGGTTTACGTGGGGGCATGCGAAGCACGGGTATACTAACCGGCGGCGAATCTGCTCCATCGCTTAGAGCTGCTGCGTCTGGACGGCGCGTGATAGGGCTGCCAAAGCGATCGCCAGCGTGCTGAGCAACGTCCTCTCTGTGCGCACCTGTTTTTGTATGTATTAGCGCACTACCGAGCACGCCCGCGCGGCCGCATGCCGTGCCCATAGCGCGTGCAGATAAGGAACAACAACATATGCGTAATTCTGTATCCGACGTTACGGACGCCGAGATTCTGGACGAGGCCCGCGAGGCCATGACCCAGGCTGCCTTCGATGCCGCCGATGAGGCCAATGCTGCCCAGGCCGTCGAGTCCGCTACCGAGAGCCTGCCCGCCTTTGACGAGCTGGGGCTTTCCGACGAGATGCTTCGTGCTATCGAGAACCTGGGCTACACGGCGCCAACGCCTGTTCAGGCCGGCTCGATCCCCGTGGTGCTCGAGGGCCGCGACCTGCTTGCCGCCGCTCAGACCGGCACCGGCAAGACGGCCGCCTTTTTGCTGCCGACCATGAACAACCTGGAGCACATCGCTCCTCCCAAGCCCGTGCGCGAGCGCGGCGGCCGCAACCGTCGTCGCGGTGCTAAAAAGCCCGAGGGCAACGGCCGTGGCCCCGTGATGCTCGTCATCACCCCTACGCGCGAGCTTGCCCAGCAAATCGACGAGGTCGCAAGCAAAATCGCTGACGTCACGGGCCATGTTGCCGTGACCGTCGTGGGCGGCGTGAGCTACAAGCCGCAAACCGCGGCGCTCAAGTACGGCTGCGACATCCTGGTCGCCACGCCGGGCCGTCTGGTCGATCTGATTGAGCAGAGTGCCTGCCACCTGAACGAGGTCAAGGTGCTGGTGCTCGACGAGGCCGACCGAATGCTCGACATGGGCTTTTTGCCTGCCGTCCGTCGCATTGTGCGCGAGACGCCGGCCGAGCGTCAGACACTGCTGTTCTCGGCGACGCTCGACGAGGAGGCCGTGGGCGAGATCACCGACCTGGTGAGCGACCCGGCACGCGTGGAGATCGCGCCCGCTACGTCGACCGCCGACACCGTCGACCAGTTTGTATTCCCGGTGTCCATCGAGGCCAAGAACAACCTGCTGCCCGAGTTCCTCAAGAAGGAGGGCCCGGAGCGCACCATCGTCTTTATGCGTACCAAGCACCGCGCCGACAGCTGCTGCCGTCGTCTGGAGCGCAAGGGCATCAAGGCCGCCGCGATTCACGGCAACCGCAGCCAGGCCCAGCGCGAGCGCGCGCTTTCTGCCTTCCGCGACGGCACCGTCGACGTGCTGGTGGCAACCGACGTGCTCGCCCGCGGCATCGACATCAGCGACGTGCGCTACGTCGTGAACTTTGACGTGCCGGCCGAGCCGACCGACTACATCCACCGTATTGGCCGTACGGGCCGCGCCGGCGAGCTGGGCTGGGCTATCACGTTTGTGACCGAGCAGGATGTCGATGAGTTCTACGAGATTGAGAAGCTCATGGACAAGACGGCCGATATTTACGAAGCCGGCGACCTGCACGTGGGTCCCAACCCGCCCGCCGTTGACCCCGAGCGCGATCCTGCCGCCTTTAAGGTGAAGAAGAAGACCAAGCGCGGCAAGTCCAAGAGCAAGAAGAAGCTTGAGCAGGCGCGTCGCGACGGCAAGCGCAACGGCGACGATTACGGCGACGTGGCTGGTCGTTCCAACCGCGGTCGCGACGAGCGCCGTGGCGATGGCGAGCGTCCGAGCCGTCCCAAGCGCGGTGGCAAGACCCGCGTGCGCGAGGGCGTTCAGGCTCGCGTGGACGAGGCCGTGGAGAGCGTGGCCCGCGAGGTGGCTGCCGGGGAGCGCGGCGGTGCTGTCGAGCAGACCCCGCGCGGCAACCGTGCCGAGCGCCGTGCCAAGCAGTTCCAGGGCGAGGCGCATCGCCGCCGTCGCGAGGATGAGGATCGCGGTGGCCGTCGTCGTGTCGAGCGCGAGGACGAGGGCCGCGGTTCGCGCGGTGGCAAGCGCGGTTCGGGCGACCGCCGTCATTCCGGTCGTGATGACGAGCGCGGTGGCCGTGATGAGCGTCGCGGCGGTGAGTCCCGTGGCGGCAAGCGCTTTGAAGAGCGCGGTAGCCGCGGCGGCGAGCGTCGCGAGGGTGCTCGCGGCAATGGCGGCCGCGGCGGCGCTGGTCGTTCTAACGAGTCGCGCGATCGTCGTGACCCGCGTGCCAGCCGCGATCGTCGCGATGACTGGCGCAACTACGACGATACCCGCGAAGAGCGTCGCGGCGGCTACCGTGGTGGTCGCGGCGGCAACCAGGTCGGCTCCCGTGGCGGCCGTGCCGGCGGTCGCGATAACCGTGGCAGCTATGGCAACAGCCGTGGCGGCAAGCGCGGCGGCAGCTCCCGTCGCCCCGGTGACGGCGGCGGCAAGCGCAAGTAACATACGCATCGCCCGCTAGGGCGAGGCGAACCAAGGGCCCCGAGCAACTACGTTCGGGGCCCTTTCTGTTTGCCGTATCCGATCGCTAGTTCAAATGTGATTTCCTCGGGAATGCATCTAGAGGATGCCGTGGACCTGTTTCCTGCCATGCGGCAATGGGTCCCATGGGGTGCGCCGTGCATTTTTTGGAGTATTCTGCAGTTCGAGTTGTCTGCATATGATTCGACGTCGCCAACGGTGGCCTTCGGATATCCCTAGCGAGCGTTCTGAGTCAGATTTCACCGTTTTCCGGAGCAGGGGCGCGTCATTCTCGCCATGTCGGGACTTAGAATGATACGGCGCCCTACAGTTTTGCCCATCCGCGGCGGTGCTGGCGCGGTCACGTTGCAGAATACTCCGTTTTTTGCACGGGCCAGGATGGGGTACCTTAGGAGAACGCGGCGGTATCCCGTAAATATATACAATCTGTACCGTAATTTATACAAAACGAAGAGGCAGACAGCGTAGGGTGGGTGCATTGGGGTGCTTGGTGCATTAAAACGAGGACCCCACGTGCCGTATACTCTGGCTGGATGTGAAAGCGGCTTGACGCATTGCCAGGCGTAGGGGAGGGTGCCTCGATGAGCGTATTCGAAATTGTGTTTAGTCCGACGGGTGGAACGCGGAAGGTGTCT
The DNA here is from genome assembly GCA_048449885.1 of Collinsella sp. GTDB lineage: Bacteria > Actinomycetota > Coriobacteriia > Coriobacteriales > Coriobacteriaceae > Collinsella. The sequence goes on along the minus strand of DBGBJN010000208.1, from coordinate 12,927 downwards.
GGCCTTGTGGCCGGGGCACTGGGCAAGAATACCGTTACCGTCGATCTGACCGATAGCGGGCTAGATTTCAGCGCTGTCTCGATGACTGAGGACGACGTGGCCGTAATCTCTGTGCCGGCGTATGCCGGTAGAATCCCGGCTGTGGTGGCTGACCGGTTGGGTATGGTGCGCGGCAACGGGGCTCGGGTTGTTTTGGTTTGTGTATACGGAAACCGCGCGTTTGAGGACACGCTCGTAGAGCTGGAGGACGTTGCGAAGCATGCGGGATTCCGGGTGATCGCGGCAGTCGCAGCCATTGCAGAACATTCCATCGCGCGACAGTTTGCTGCCGGTCGTCCGGATGCGCAGGATGCGGCGCAGCTCGCAGAGTTTGCTCAGCAAATTCAGCAAAAGCTGTTGGCTGAGGATGCGTCCGAGCCCTCTATCCCCGGCAATCGTCCTTATAAACAAGCCGGAGGTCACCGCATGGCACCCGAGGCAACAGAGGATTGTGTCTCCTGCGGTGCATGCGCCGCGGCGTGCCCCGTTTGCGCTATCGACAAGAGTGACCCCAAACGAGCAGCTGGCGAGGCGTGCATCTCCTGCATGCGCTGCATCGCCGTATGTCCGCGAGGTGCTCGCAAGCTTGATTCCAACAAACTATCCGCTGTTTCCCAGATGCTGAGCAAGGTTTGCGTCGCGCGGAAGGAATGCGAGCTCTTCATCTAGCGCATACGAAATTGGCGCAATGGGGCCAGGTTAATCTGCACCAACCTGGTGCAAACAAACCTGTCCCCAATGCACCAGAGTGAGGAGTGTCCCCGAGTGCCGGCAGAAAAGGAACGTCCCTAAGTACCGCATAAATACCGTTTATCGGAGAAAAAATACCGTTCGCCGGTCATAATGATTGTTCCGGCTTTGGGCTTGTCTACAATAACCCCCGTAAAAGAAATGCGGAAGGTTACCGAGTCCCCTCGGACGTGGGCCTAACCAAAGTCTTTGATCGCGAGCGTCTCAATGGGCGCATTCGATTGATTTTGGTTGGGCTATATTTATGAAGGGACATGTCACCATGGGTTTCTTTTCTCGCCTAATGGGTGGCTCGGATAAGCAGACGACTGCGGCTTCCGAGTTCGAAATCCTCGCTCCCGTTTCCGGCGAGCTTGTTCATCTAGAAAATACCAATGACCCCGCTTTTAGCAGCCGTGCAGTGGGCGATGGCGTTGCCGTGGTTCCCCAAGAGGGAACGGTGTGCGCTCCTGTTTCCGGCACCGTCGCGGCGCTGTTTCCGACTGAGCACGCGCTGGGCATCATGTCCGACGACAGCTCTGCTCAGGTGATGCTGCATATCGGAATCGACACTGTTAAACTTGAGGGCAAGGGCTTCCATGCGCTTGTTGCCCAGGGTGACCATGTCGACGCGGGCCAGCCCCTCGTCGAGGTCGATTTCGACGTGGTTCGCGCTGCCGGCTTTGATCCCACGGTCTTCGTTATCGTGTGCGAGCGTTCGGAGAACTCGACTCTTCGCGAGCATGCTTCCGGCCCTGTCGCTGTTAAAGAGCCTGTCATCTGGCTTTCCGAGTAAATTCTTGTGGTGGGTACCGTGGTTATCAAGCGAGTTTTTAACAACAACGTCGCAATGGTCACTTCGGACGATGGCTCCGAGCTCATCGTCATCGGTCGAGGCCTCTGCTTTGGTCGCCATGCCGGCGATGCCATCGACGAGGCATCAGTCGAAAAGACCTACGCGTTGCAGGAGGGAACTTCTCAGGATTCGCGTACGATCGACCGCTTGGCACATCTTTTGGAGTCCATCCCCACCGTCAACCTCGTGATTTCCGAGGACATCGTTCAGATGCTTCGTCGAGAGCTCAATGTCGATATCAATGACAAGATTCTCATTGCTCTCGCAGACCACATCAGCCTTGCTTTGGAGCGTGAGCGCAAGGGCGTCTCCTGTGAGAATCCGTTGCTGCTCGAGATCCAGCAGTTCTATCGCAAGGAGTATGCACTTGCGGGCCGTGCGCTGCAGATTATCAAGGAGTATATGGGCATCCAGATGAGCGAGGAGGAGCAGGGTTTCATTACGCTGCATATCGTCAACGCCACCATGCCGCAACGCTCCGATCGTCTGATCGTTTCGGTCCAGCTTGTTCGTGACGTGCTCGCGATTGTTTCCGAGCGCTATGCTACGACCCTCGATGACACCTCGCTGCCCTATGAGCGTTTCGTTCGTCACCTGCAGTTTTTCGCACAGCGAGCGCTCGATCCTACGGCCGGGCAAATCAACGGAGACGCGCTGTTCCGAATCGATGAAACGGCGTATCCGTGCGCATTCTCGTGTGCGGATGCCATAGCCGCCCACTTGTCGTCTACCTATAACGTTGTCGTTACCGATGCCGAGAAGAGTTATCTCGCATATCACATTGTTAACCTGCTTGGAGAACCTGGTCTCTAGGCATAACGTGCCCACACATCGATTGATATAAGGCAGGGCTTACGGTCTTGCCCAGGGCACATCTGTCTTAATTTGCGGAAAAGGAAGGGGAGTACCGCTATGACCGCAAAAAAGAAGTTCAATTTCAAAGCGCCGTTGGAGGTGTTCGCGAAGTCAATCGTCCAGCCGATGATGTATCTCTCGGTTGCCGGCATTCTGCTCATCGTGGGCATCATTCTGACCAACAAGACCATCTGCGCCATGATCCCCGTGCTGGGCTTCGGTCCGTTCCAGCTCGTGGGCGCCGTTGTCTATCAGTCGCTGATGTTTATCATCAACAACCTCTCGATTCTGTTCTGCGTGGGCATCGCCGGCGCCATGGCAAAGAAGAACAAGGGCCATGCTTCGCTGATCGCCCTGATGTCGTTCTTCCTGTTCCTGCAGGCTAACAACATCGTGCTTAACGCCACCGGCTCTCTTGCCGATGCGAGCGGCATGCTCGGCCTTACCGGAACCGGCCAGGCCACCGTTATGGGCATCCAGGTGCTCGATACCGGCGTGTTTGGCGGCATCATCCTTGGTTGCATCACCGGTGCCGTGTTCAACAAGTACTCGAACAAGCAGTTCCCCATTGCCCTTTCGATGTTCTCGGGCGTTCGCTTCCCGTTCCTGATCATGATCATCATTTCCTGGATCATGGGCGCTGGCTTCTGCATCATTTGGCCTCCGGTTCAGGGTGCCATCTCCTCCGTTGCCGGCATCATTAAGGAGTCGGGCAACATCGGCCTCTTTATCTACGGCATGCTCAACAAGCTGCTCGTTCCCACCGGTCTGCACCACCTCATCTACACCCCGTTCCAGTTCTCCGATGTGGGTGGCACCCTGACGCTGGGCGATCAGGTTATCGCCGGTGCCTACCCCATCCGTGTTGCCGAGATGGCAATGACGGGCCAGCCCTTCTCCGATAGCACCTACTTCAACAGCTATACCTTCAACAACCTGTGGCCCTACATCGGTATCGGTCTCGCCTTTATCGTCACCGCTTACAAGGGGAACAAGGATAAGACCAAAGCCGTTATCATCCCGCTGATCATCACCGCCGTGCTCTCCTGCGTGACCGAGCCCATGGACTTCCTCTTTGTCTTTGCCGCTCCCGTGCTCTTTGTCGTTCACTCGGTTCTTTCCGGTATCTTCCTGGTCCTGCTCAAGGTTCTCTCCGTGCCCGCTTCGACTGCAGGCGGCATCATCAACATCGTGGTTTCCAACCTGGTCCTGGGTGTCGACAAGACCAACTGGCCGGTTATGCTGGTGCTTGGAGTCGTCAACGCCGCTCTGTACTTCTTCCTCTTCACCTTCCTCATCAAGAAGCTCAACCTTCACACGCCTGGTCGCGAGGAGGAGTCCGAGCTCGCCGAGTCCGTTGCCGAGGGCGAGGCCGCCGCGTCTGTCGCGGTGAAGCAGGGCGCTGTTGCCGCGGCTCCCGCAGAGGGCGTCGATGCGGGCATTGCCGACCTGGTTGCAGGTCTTGGTGGCAAGGACAACATCGAAGAGCTCGAGAACTGCTTTACGCGTCTCCGCGTGAACGTTAAGAACCCGGACCTCATCGATGAGAACCTCATCAACCACGTACCCAACAGCGGCATCAACCGCAACGGTAACAATATCCAGATCATCTTTGGCATGAAGGTCGCCGAGATGCGCGACAAGGTCGAAAACGCAATTGAGAAGGAGCAGTAAACAATGATCATTACTCTGTGTGGTGGCGGATCCACCTTTACCCCCGGCATCGTCAAGTCCATCGCCCTGCGCAAGGACGAGCTCGATGTTGACGAGATTCGTCTGTACGACATCAACGAGGAGCGCCAGCGCAAGATCGGCGTGCTCGTGGACTGGATTTTGCACGAGGACCTCGGCCTGGACATCAAGCTTACGGTGACCACCGACAAGGAGACGGCTTTTACCGACGCGAGCTTCGTGTTTGCCCAGATGCGCGTGGGCGGCTACGCCATGCGCGAGCAGGACGAGAAGATTCCGCTGCGTCACGGCTGCGTGGGTCAGGAGACTTGCGGTTGCGGCGGCCTTGCCTATGGCATGCGCACCATCTTCCCCATGGTCGAGCTGATCGATGACGTTGAGAAGTACGCCAAGAAGGACTACTGGATTCTCAACTACTCCAACCCTGCCGCCATCGTCTCCGAGGGCTGCCGCGTGCTGCGTCCCAACGCTCGCATCATCAACATCTGCGACATGCCGATCGCAATCATCGACGTGGTTTGCGCCGCGCTCGATATCGACAAGAAGGATGTCGAGTACGATTACTTTGGCCTCAACCACTTTGGTTGGTTCACCTCGATCCGCCACAAGGGCGAGGAGGTGCTCCCGCAGCTGCGCGAGTACATCAAGGAGCATGAGATTCTGCTGCCCGATTCTTACCTCAAGGGCATGGGCTCGCTCATGGCAAAGAAGCCCGAGGAGGCCACCGACGAGCATCCCGAGCAGAACCGTCACACCAAGGGCAGCTGGTACTACGTTTGGAAGGGCGAGTACGAGATCATGGAGTGCTTCCCGGAGTACCTGCCCAACACGTATCTGAACTACTACCTGCAGCAGAAGGAGTTCGTCGAGCACTCCAACCCCGAGCGCACCCGCGCGAATGAGGTTGAGGAGACGCGCGAGAAGAACCTCTTCGACGGCATCGACCACTACGAGAAGACGGGCGAGATCGACGAGAGCACGTTCTATGCGGGCAGCCACGGCGACTGGATTGCCGATCTGGCTATCGCTCTGAAGAACGACACCAAGCAGCGCTTCCTGGTCATTTGCGAGAACAAGGGCGCTATCCCCAACATGCCCTACGACGCCATGGTCGAGCTGCCTGCCTACATTGGCAAGAACGGCCCCGAGGTCATCAGCCGCGACAACATTCCTCTGTTCCAGCAGGGCCTCATGATGCAGCAGCTGAACTCCGAGAAGCTCGTGGTCGAGGCTACGATCGAGGGTTCGTACGAAAAGGCGCTCAAGGCCTTTACACTCAACAAGACCGTGCCTTCGATGAAGGTTGCCAAGGAGGTTCTCGACGACATGATCGAGGCCAACAAGGGTTACTGGCCCGAGCTTAAGTAAAAGCAACAGGGTCGCTGACCGCATACCTAGAGCAATGCCCCGTCCACGTGATTGCGTGGGCGGGGCATTGTCATTTGGTAACGCGTTTTATCAAATATGGCATTTATCTGCGGTAATGTTCTATTTCACCGCCGAGGGTGACATTTCATACCGCCTGCCGAACTGCGTGGAGACCTAACAACTTTTTAGGTCAGTGTTGTGCGTGTAGCAATTTCGCCCGGCCTCGCCTCCGGGCTGCCGCATGAGAGGGGATCTTATGGCACGACTGCACGTAATGGAACGCAGCCACGCTCAGGCCGTCATGGACGACCTGCACGATGCACTCGGACGTCGTCTGGCGGTGAGTTCGCTCGCCCCGTGCCCCGTCGAGTTTACGGCGGCGCTCGTCAACCTGTGCTCCACCCAGAGCTGCGGCAAGTGTACACCCTGCCGTGTGGGCCTGAGCGCGTTGAGCGACCTGCTTGCCGATGTGCTCGAAGGGCGTGCCGATGAGTCCACGCTTAACCTGATTGAGCGCACGGCCCGCACCATCTACCTTTCGAGCGATTGCGCCATCGGCTACGAGGCCGGCGCCATGGCGCTTACGGCTATCCGCGGTTTTCGCGACGATTTTGAGCACCACATCCGCGAGCACTCCTGTGGCTTTGACCGCGAGGCCCGCGTCCCGTGCGTCTCGGGCTGCCCGGCGCACGTCGACATTCCCGGGTACATTTCGCTGGTCGAGGCCGGCCGCTATGCCGATGCCGTCAAGGTCATCCGCAAGAACAACCCGCTGCCGCTCGTTTGCGGCCTGGTGTGCGAGCATCCCTGCGAGATGCACTGCCGTCGCGGCATGGTCGACGATCCCATGAACATCCTTGCCCTTAAGCGTTTTGCCGTTGAGCACAGTGACCTCAACGACCACAAGCCGCATGTAGTGGACAACACCGGTAAGCGCGTCGCCGTGATCGGCGGCGGCCCGGCCGGCCTTTCCTGTGCCTACTACCTGGCCGTGATGGGCCATAAGGTGACCATCTTTGAGCAGCGCCACCACCTGGGCGGCATGCTGCGCTATGGCATTCCCAGCTACCGTCTGCCGCGCGAGCGCCTGCAGGCCGAGGTCGACTGGATCTTGAGCGCCGGTATTGACGTTGAACTCGACCACTCCGTGAACGGCGAGGAGCTCGCTCGCCTGCGCGACGAGTTCGATGCCGTCTACCTGGCCATCGGTGCCCATAGCGACAAGAAGCTCGGTCTTCCGGGCGAAGAGGCTCCCGGCGTGGAGTCGGCCGTCAAGATGCTGCGCGCCATCGGTGACGACGAACTGCCCGACCTGAGCGGCCAGCGCGTGTGCGTCATCGGCGGCGGCAACGTGGCCATGGACGTGGCGCGCTCTGCCGTGCGCTGCGGTGCCGAAAAGGTAAGCATCGTCTACCGCCGTCGCATCTGCGATATGACGGCCCAGGACGCCGAGATTGCCGGCGCCCAGGCCGAGGGCTGCGAGGTACTGGAGTTGACGGCCCCGCTCGTCATCGAGACAGGCGAGGACGGTCGCGTGAGCGGCCTGCGCGTGCAGCCGCAGATTATCGGCGAGCCCCGCCGCGGGCGCCCGGCCCCGCGTGCCGCCGCTACGGCCGAGCAGGTCATTCCCTGCGAGCGCGTGTTCGTGGCTATTGGCCAGGACATCGATTCCAAGCCGTTTGAGGATATGGGCATCGCCTGCAAGTGGGGTCGCGTCGTCACCGATTCGGACGGCGCCGTGCCCAACTTCGATGGCCTCTTTAGCGGCGGCGACTGCCAGACCGGCCCCGCCACCGTCATCCGAGCCATCAATGCCGGCCGCGTGGCTTCGGCAAACATCGACCGCTACCTTGGTTTCGACCACAAGATCAAGCTCGAGGTCGAGCTGCCGACCGTCCAGTTTAAAGGCAAGCATGAGTGCGGCCGCTGCGAGCTGGGTGAGCGCGAGGCCGGCGAGCGTATTCACGATTGGAATCTGGTCGAGCAGGGCCTTACCGAGGAGGAGGCTCGCCAGGAGGCAGGCCGCTGCCTGCGTTGCGACCACTTTGGCTTTGGTGCGTTCCGCGGAGGGAGGAACCTGGAATGGTAGAGCCCAACAAAACCACCGTCAGCGACAACACCGAAAACGGAGCGCACAATATGGTCAAGCTCACTATCGATAATTGCGAGGTCGTGGTGCCCGAGCATACCACGATCCTGGATGCGGCCAAGTCCGTCGGCATCCAGATTCCCACCCTGTGCTATCTGCGCGATCTGAACGAGATCGGTGGCTGCCGCGTGTGCGTGGTCGAGGTTGAGGGCTGCGACCAGCTGGTTGCCGCCTGCAACAACTACGTGCTCGACGGCATGGTGGTCCACACCAACAGCCCCAAGGCCCGCGAGGCCCGTCGCACCAACGTGCAGCTGCTGCTGTCCCAGCACGATTCGCAGTGCACGAGCTGCGTGCGCAGCGGCAACTGCAACCTGCAGACCATCGCCAACGACCTGGGCATTTTCTATCTGCCGTATCAAAGGCATTTGGCGGGCGAGGGTTGGGATTTCGATTTCCCCATCATCCGCGAAAACGACAAGTGCATTAAATGCATGCGCTGCATCAAGGTGTGCGAGAGCGTGCAGGGCCTAGGGATTTGGGACCTGACCAACCGCGCCACGCATACCGCTGTGGGTACCCGCGGGCGCGCACCGATCGGCAAGACCGATTGCGTCGCGTGCGGCCAGTGCATCACGCATTGCCCGACGGGCGCGCTGCGCGAGCGCGACGATACCGAGACCGTGTTTGACGCGCTCGCTAATCCCGACAAGATCGTGCTGGTGCAGATCGCGCCTGCCGTGCGCAGCGCCTGGGGCGAGGAGCTCGGCATATCTCGCGAGGAGGCAACCGTCGAGCGTCTGGCCTGCGCACTGCGCCGCGTTGGCTTTGAGTACGTGTTCGACACCGATTTCTCGGCTGACCTCACCATTATGGAGGAGGGCTCCGAGCTGCTCGAGCGCCTGGGTAAGGCCGCCAAGGGCGAGGGCGACAGCCGCGGTTGGCCCATGTTTACGAGCTGCTGCCCGGGCTGGGTACGCTTTGTGAAGGCACGTTACCCCGAGTTTGTCGACAGCCTGTCCACGTCAAAGTCGCCGCAGCAGATGTTCGGCGCCATCGCCAAGACCTACTACGCCAAGGCGCTGGGCGTGGAGCCTGAGCGTCTGTTTGTGGTGTCCGTGATGCCGTGCACGGCCAAGAAGGCCGAGTGCGCGCTGCCGAGCATGGTGGGCGAGGACGGCACGCCCGATGTGGACGTTGCGCTGACGGTGCGCGAGATGGTGCGCATGATCCGCGCGAGCCACGTGAGCGTGGATACGCTGGTCGAGGAGCCGCTCGACACGCCGCTGGGCTTTGGCACGGGCGCAGGTGTGATCTTTGGCGCCACGGGCGGCGTGATGGAGGCCGCCGTGCGCTCGGCCTATTACCTGGTGACGGGTAAGAACCCCGACGCGGATTTCTTTACCGACGTGCGCGGACTTGACGGCTGGAAGGAAGCCGTGGCCGATATCGATGGCACCAAGGTGTGCGTCGCCGTGGCACACGGGCTGGGCAACGCCGCCTGTCTGCTCGACGCGATTCGCGACGGCCGTGTGAGCTATGACTTCGTTGAGGTCATGGCGTGCCCGGGCGGCTGCGTCGGTGGCGGCGGTCAGCCCATCCACGACGGCTGCGAGCTGGCAGCCAGGCGCGGTCAGGTGCTGTGGGGGCTGGATGCCGCTGCGGACATTCGCTTCTCGCACGAGAATCCCGATGTCCAGGCGTGCTACCGCGAGTTCTTGGGCGAGCCGCTCTCGCCGCTGGCCGAGGAGCTGCTGCATACCGACCATCACGCATGGACGATGCCTAACGAGGAGGCGTGCTAGCGATGCGCGCGTTTGATGTTGAGATGTCGCGCCGGGGGTTTGCGTCGGCGCTTGCCGCGGGCGCGCTGTCGCTTGCGCTGGTTGGCTGTGGCGGCGGGGCTGCCGGTGCCGGGTTCGCCGCGGGCTCGGCTGCCGGGTCTGCCGCTGACGGTGCCGCTGCTGAGCCGGTCGAGGTGCACGTCGCCTCGCTCAAGGGCCCGACGTCGATCGGTCTGGTGCAGTTTATGGACCAGGCTGCTGATGGCGAGACGGACAATGAGTTCGACTTTGCGATCAACACCGCCGCTGACGAGATTGTGCCCAAGGTCATTCAGGGCGATATCGACATTGCCCTGGTGCCGGCCAACGTGGCGAGCGTGCTCTACAACAAGACCGAGGGCGCGGTGCAGGTCATCGACATCAACACGCTGGGCGTGCTGAACGTGGTGACGGGTAACGCGGACGTTACTTCGTTTGGCGATCTGGCGGGCCATACCGTCTACATGACGGGCAAGGGCACCACGCCGGAGTACGTCATGAACTACCTGTTGGAGCGCGCGGGCCTGACCGGCCAGGTGGCGCTCGAGTTTAAGAGCGAGCCCACCGAGGTGCTGTCGGCCTTGCTTGCCGACCCGTCCGCCGTGGGCGTGCTGCCGGAGCCGTTCAAGACCGCTGCCATCGCCAAGAGCGAAGGCAAGCTGTCGGCACCGGTGAGCCTGACCGATGTGTGGGACGAGCTGGCGGGTGACACGGGCTCGCGCCTGCTGACGGGCGTGACCGTGGTGCGCCGCGCGTTTGCCGAGGAACATCCCGAGGCCGTGGCGGAGTTCTTGAGCTGCCATGCGGCGAGCGTTAAGGCTGTCAATGCGGCGCCGGCAGACTGGGCGCAGGCCGTGGTCGATGCCGGCATCGTGGACAACGCCAAGATCGCCGAGAAGGCGATTCCCGGATGCATGCTTGTGTGCCAGACGGGCAAGGATATGAAGGCGGCACTTAGCGGGTATCTGCAGGTGCTGTCCGACGCGGACGCGAGCGCCGTGGGTGGTAAACTTCCGGCTGACGATTTCTACTACATGGAGTAGCCCGTGCGTGCGTTTGCTCGACACATGACAGAGCGTATGAAGGCGGTGGCGGCAGCAGGTGCCGTCGCCGCCTTTTGGCTTGCCGCGTGGATGCTGGTGGCGGCGCTGGTGGCGCAGCCGTTGATCTTGCCGGGGCCGGGTGCTGTTGCCTTGGCGCTGCTGCGCCTGGTGTGCGATGGCGGTACCTGGGCGATTTTGGCGGGCTCGGGCGCGCGGATACTGGGCGGGCTGGCGCTTGCCGCGGTGTGTGGTGGTGTGCTTGCCGGCATTTCGTCACGTTCGCGGGCGTTTGCGCACCTGGTGGCTCCGGCGCTGTCGTTTGTAAAGGCGACGCCTGTCGCCTGCGTGGTGGTCCTGCTGCTTATTTGGCTGGGATCGGCGCGTGTGAGCATCGCGGCAGTCTTTTTGATGGCACTTCCGGGCGTGTATTTTTCGCTGGCCGAGGGCTTGGCACAGGTGAATAAACCGCTGGAGCAGATGTTCCGCCTACATGGCGTGCGGGGCTGGCGACTGTTTTGCGCCCACACCTGGCGCGAGGTACTGCCGTTTGTGCTTTCGTGTGCCCGGGCCGTGATCGGCATGAGCTGGAAGGCCGGCGTGGCAGCCGAGCTGATCGGCATGGCGACGGGCACCGTGGGTGAGCGCATCTATCAGGCAAAGCTTTTGATTGAGACGGCTGATCTGCTGGCGTGGACCGTGCTGGTCGTTGTCGCCTCGTGGGCGTGTGAGCGCGTGCTGGTGTGGCTGCTGCGGGTTTCGGGACCCGCGGCGTGGCGCGCGGCCGTGCGGGCACATGGGCGCGGCACTCGCGGTTGTGTGGGCGACTCTGCTGGCGGTGGCGCTGCGGCGGAGCTTGCGCTCGCCGTGGGCGATCGCGCGCCCTGGGCGCCGGCGCTGGATGGTCTGGTGCTCAACGTGCCTGCGGGTGGGCGCATCTGTGTGATGGGTGCTTCGGGCATGGGTAAGTCGACGCTGCTTTCGTTGGCAGCGGGGGAGTGCGTGCCGTGCTCGATGGTGCTTCAGGATGCACGCTTGGCCGAGTCCGCCTCGGCGCTGGATAACGTGCTGGTGTGCGCCGATGCGCGTGTGGATGCTTCGAGCGCCGCGGCATTGCTGCGCCTGCTGGTGCCGGGAGTCGATGTGGATGCTCGCGTGGCCGAGCTTTCGGGCGGGCAGCGCCGTCGCGTCGAGATTGCTCGAGCCCTGCTGTGCCCGGGCGGCGCGGTGATTCTTGACGAGCCCTTTACCGGCCTGGATGCCGCCGCGCGCGATGCGACGACCAAGGTCGTGCTCGACCTGCTCGACGGCCGCACGCTCTTGCTTGCCACGCACGACGCCGCCGACGCTCAGGCCCTCGATATCTCGGACATCATCACGCTCTAAAACTAACTCAGCAACAAAATGATTCGTTTTCCTCCGTCCCCATGGGGTCTGGTGTGGTATTCTATCTGCGGGGTAATACTTAGGGATACCAAGTAATACCAACGCCGCAGAAACAAACTCCGGATGCGGGCCAATCGGGTTGCCTTCACAGCCCGTCGCCCAGCCGCGTGGCCCGCATCTATCCGCACCACCGTCGTTTCAAAAAGGAAGCGCCATGGCAGAACACATGACCCCCGTAGTCGCGAAGGTCTTGCCCGAGGAGAAGGCAGCCTTCGCGGCGGCAACTCAGCTCGTGGGCACCACGCCGTCCAACGCCATCCGCATGTTTATCGCCGCGTTCAATCGCTGCGGCACCTTTCCGTTTGACATCTCGCCCAACGGGGCCTTTGGCAAAGAGTGTCCCCAACAGCTAGTCGTTGAAGAACGTCCCCAATGACTAGTCGCCGGGAGGAGGTTGGCATGCTCAATGCGATGATTTGGGCGCTTGCCTGTTTTGGCGTCGTCGCTGTCGATATTGCCCTGAGCGTCGTTTTGTTTTCCGCCCTTGGCGTCGCATCGGTGTTCATGGGTTTTTCGATCGATGACCTCGACATTCAATTGCTTCAGGCCGTCGCGCAGACAGCATCGTTTTTGATGGCGCTGCTGTGGTGGCGTTATCTGTGGCCGCGTTCGTTTATGGCACGCCGGCAAAGCGAGCACCCGCTCGGCGGGGGAGCGCGTGGGGCGTGGAAACGCATCGCCTGCGTTATCGTGATCGGCCTGGCCCTGCAGGTGGTTGTTGGCTACGTGACCGACGCCGCGCTGTCGTTGTTGCCCGATGCCGCGGCCGACTACAGCGAGCTTGTCGAGGAAACAGGCATGGGCGACACCAGCTATCTCGCCGTCCTGACCACGGTGCTCGGCGCCCCGTTTTGTGAAGAGCTGCTGGTGCGCGGCATTATTTTTGAGTTTTCGCTCCGAGCGTTTAATCCGCAGTGCCGCCCACTTTGGAAGCGCCGGCGTCGTGCGAGCGCGCAGGACGGCGCCATGGTGCCCTGGGCGGCCCCAAGC
>DBGBJN010000207.1:0-2040 GCA_048449885.1 Collinsella sp. | reverse complement strand
GGCTCCGGAGCCATATACGGGCAATCCGTCTCGAACAAAATTCGATCGAGTGGGGTTGCCGCAAATGCCTCGCGCACGTCGTCGTTGCGCTTAAAGGTGGCCGCACCACCATAGGCGATATAGCAGCCCAGCTCCACAAAGTGCTCCATCGTGGCGCGGTCCTCGCCAAAGCAGTGCAGCACACAACCGGCCTGGGGCACGCCCACCTCACGAAGCACGTTGTAGGCGTCCACGTGCGAGGTGCGCTCCTGGTCCGTGTCCTCGTGACGCAGATGTAGCTCCACCGGCACGTTACGGCACACGGCAAGCTCGAGCTGGCGCGCCATGCAATCAATCTGCACGTTATGGGGTGCCGGCGCGATATCGTCGTCATAGTCCATGTGGTAGTCCAGGCCGATTTCGCCAATACCGGCGCATAAGGGGTCATCAAGTGCCGCAACGACCTGTGCATGAACGTCGTCGGTATAGTCCGGCGCGCCATACGGATGCACGCCGGCAAGATACTTGATCTGCGGGATATCCTGCATCGGAAGAATCTCGCGCACCAGCCAGTCGCTATAGTCCGCCACGCTGCGCTTGTCGGCAATGGGGTCGAACATCGTCACCAACAGGTCGACGCCCGCGGCTTTGGCGCGCACGAGCGTCTCGGGCACATCCTTGCCCCAAAACGAAAGCAGATGTGCATGCGTGTCGGCAAGCGGCGCCAAGGGCACGGGACAAGCAACCGTCTTCTTTTTCTTGGTAAACGTCACGCGTTCGGCATTAGGCGTCATGGATTAGCTCCCGGGCCAGACGGACAAAGTCGGCAACATCGAGCGTCTCGGCGCGCGTGGTGGGTGCGATACCGCAAACCTCAAAAGCGGCATCGAGCACGTCCTTGGCAAAACCGTTGGCGCTCATGGAATTTCGGACGGTCTTGCGCCGCTGAGCAAATGCAGCGTCGATCACACGAGCCACGAACTCGCGATCGAGCCCCTCGGGCACCACGCCGTCAACACGGTCGATACGCACGACGGCCGAGTCCACGTGCGGCGCTGGCATAAAGCAACGCGGCGGCACCTCAAAGCGACCCGTCACCTGCGCATACAGGCCGAGCTTTGCCGTATAGCCGCCATAGGTCTTGTTGCCCGGCACTGCGGCAATGCGATCGGCAACCTCCTTTTGCACCATGACCACGGCACGCTTGAGCGCGGGCATCGTCTGAAAAAACTGCAAGATGATCGTCGCCGCCACGTTATAGGGCAAGTTCGCGACAAATACCGTCGGCTCACCGCCGGCGGCCTGCTCAATCTGCTCCGGCGTCACCTTAAGCGCGTCGCCCATGATAAAGCGGAAGTTGGCGTAGTCGGCGGCGTGAGCATCGAGCACCGGCTCGAGCTCGGGATCGGCCTCGATCGACGTGACGCACGCCGCCTCCTGCAACAGCGCAAGCGTGAGCGTACCAACGCCCGGACCAACCTCGAGCACGCGCTCATCGCCTGCAAGCTCGGCAAGCTCGCAAATGCGCTCAATTACATGGTTGTCGATCAGGAAATTCTGGCCCAGGCGATGCTTGGTCGCAAGGCCAAACTCCTCCAGCAGCTCCCTGGTGGCCGTGGGGTTTGCCAAAGGCGAAGTTGTCATGGTTGCCTCCTCAGCATGATGGCGGCGTCTTGAAACAAAAGGGCATGGACCGTGGCGGCCATGCCCTTACAGCTAAACAGCAAATTGCCGATATGGCGCGCTGCATCTTAGCCCAGACGCGGGAACAGCGGCTCGCCCTTCTCGACAGGCTGACCGCCGGCAAGCAGGCCCCAAGCGCAAATGCCCTTGAGGTCGTCGGTCGCGGCCTCGTCCTCGCAGGACAGGCGGCGCAGGGCCTCAGCAGAGGTCTGAGGCATGAGCGGCATCAGCAGGTGGGCGGCAATGCGGATGGCCTCGAGCAGGTTGTAGATCACAAACGCCAGCTCGTCAGCCTTGGCCTCGTCCTTGGCAAGCGCCCAGGGCTCGGAGTCCTCGATGTAGTGGTTGGCGGCATGGATGAGCTCCATGACCTCGTCC
>DBGBJN010000206.1:0-7667 GCA_048449885.1 Collinsella sp. | reverse complement strand
TGGCCAAGGGTGCCGCCGACAAGATCTTGATCAGCGGCCACAACGGCGGCTCCGGTGCTGCGGCGCGCGATTCGATCTGGCACGCCGGTCTGCCGCTGGAGCTTGGCCTTGCCGAGGCCCAGCAGACGCTGCTGCAAAACGGCCTGCGCTCACGCGTGGTGCTCGAGGCCGATGGCAAGCTCATGGACGGCACCGACGTCGCCGTCGCCTGCCTGCTGGGTGCCGAGGAGTTTGGCTTTGCGACCATGCCGCTCATCTCCATGGGCTGCCTCATGCAGCGCGACTGCCAGCAGGATACCTGCCCGGCCGGCATCGCTACGCAAAACTGCCGCCTGCGTCGCGGCTTCCGCGGCAAGCCCGAGCACGTCGAGCGCTTTATGCTCTTTGTTGCCGAGCAGTTGCGCGAGGTCATGGCGAGCCTGGGCTTCCGCACCATCGATGAGATGGTCGGCCATCCCGAGTGCTTGCGCCAGATCGAGGTCCCGGACAACCGCAAGGCCAACCTGCTGGATCTGTCGCCCGTGCTGGCGAGCGCGACCTGTGAGTTTGGTGCCCACATCCCGGGTGCCGACGGCCGTCACTTCCTGCCCCAGATGGCTGCCGACAGCGAGCTTGACAAGACGCTCGACTCCACGTTGTTTGTGCCCTATACGGCCGATGCCCGTGCGCACCTGCGTCCGATTCGCTTCCGCGCCGATATCGCCAACGTCAACCGCTGCGTGGGCACCATCTTGGGCAACGCGGTGACCAAGGCGCATCCCGAGGGCCTGCCCGCCGGCTCCATTACCATCGATTGCGATGGTTCGGCCGGTCAGAGCTTTGGCGCGTTCCTGCCGCGCGGCATTACGCTCAACGTGTGCGGCGACGCCAACGACTACTTTGGCAAGGGCCTTTCGGGCGGCGAGGTGTCGGTGCGCCCCAACCCGCATGCGACCTACAAGTTCGACGAGAACATCATTGTGGGCAACGTTGCGTTCTTTGGCGCTACGAGCGGCCGTGGCTTCATTAACGGCCTGGCAGGCCAGCGCTTTGGCGTACGCAACTCCGGTGCCACGGTGGTGGTCGAGGGCTGCGGCAACCATGGCTGCGAGTACATGACGGGTGGTCTGGCGCTCATCCTGGGCGAGGTCGGGCAGAACTTCGCTGCCGGCATGACGGGTGGCGTAGCTTATGTCTTTGACCAGTACGGCACGCTCGATGCCCGCGTGAACCGCGAGAGCGTTGAGCTCAAGGCCCCGACGGCCGGCGAGCTGGCGCAGATTCGCGCGCTCATCCAGGAGCACGTGGACGCGACGCAGAGCCCGCGCGGCATTAAGCTGCTCTACAGCTTTGAGACGATGAGCAAGCACTTTGTGAAGGTCATTCCAACCGAGTACGAGCGCGTGCTGGCGATTGTCGCCGCCGCCGAGGCCGTCGGCAAGACGCATGCGCAGGCCGAGGAGCTGGCGTTTGACATTGTGACCGGTCGCGCCGACGCCGCCGATGTCGCTCGCTTTGATGTGGCGGGTGGTGCTGCTGGCGCTGTGCCCGCCGCCGCCAGCTCTGTTGCTTCGACCAAGAAGGAGGCGTAAGTGCCATGGGTAAGCCCGGTGCTTTTCTTGATATCGATCGCGTGACCCACGAGCTTCGCCCCGTGGAGGAGCGCAGCCGCGATTTCGATCCGCTGTACGTTGAGCTCGACGACGATGCGCGCCGTGCCCAGGCGAGCCGCTGCATGATGTGCGGCGTGGCGTTTTGCCAGATGGGCGCGAGCTTTGGCAAGGCGCGCCCGAGCGGCTGCCCGCTGCACAACCTGATTCCCGAGTGGAACGAGCTGGTGTACCGCGGCCGCTGGGATGAGGCTGCCGAGCGCCTGTCGCTCACCTCGCCCATGCCCGAGTTTACGAGTCGCGTGTGCCCGGCGTTGTGCGAGGCCGCGTGCAACCTGGGTTCGGTCGATGGCCAACCCACGACGATCCATGACAACGAGCGTGCGATCAGCGACCATGAGTGGGCCAACGGCGGTCCGCGCCGCTTTGAGCCGGCAGGGGAGGGCGCGCCCACGGTTGCCGTGGTGGGCTCCGGTCCTGCTGGTCTGGTGGCAGCATGGGAGCTTGCGCGTCGCGGTGCCCGCGTGACGGTGCTTGAGCGTGACGACCGCCCGGGCGGCCTGCTCATGTACGGCATTCCCAACATGAAGCTCGAGAAGTCCGTGGTCGAGCGTCGCGTGACACTTATGCGCGAGCTGGGCATTGTGTTTGAGCTGGGTGCTGACGTTACGAACCCTGCGGTGGCGGCCAAGCTCAATGGCTTTGACGCCGTCGTGGTGGCTGCCGGTGCTCGCGCCCCGCGTGGACTGGCTGCTGAGAATATTGACGCACCCGGCGTGGTGTATGCCGTGGACTACCTGACGGCCTCGACCGTCTCGGTGCTCGATGGCGGCGAGCCTGTCGTCGATGCACGCGGCCTGGACGTCGTGGTCATTGGCGGCGGCGATACCGGTAACGACTGCGTGGGCACCGCGGTACGTCAGGGTGCGCGCAGCGTGCGCCAGTTTGAGTTCTTGCCGGCGGCGCCTGATGCGCGCGCGGCGAGCAACCCCTGGCCGCAGTGGCCCAACGTGAAGAAGACCGATTACGGCCAGCAGGAGGCCATCGCTGCCATGGGCGGCGAGATGCGCGCTTGGGGTGTGGATACGCTCGAGGTGCTGCTGGACAATAAGGGCGCGGCCGCGGGCCTGCGCGTGGCCGATCTGGATTGGTCGGCTGGCAAGCCCGAGCGTATCGCGGGCTCCGAGCACGAGGTGCCGGCCCAGCTGGTGCTCATCGCCTGCGGCTTTACGGGCCCGGAGCACGGTGTGTTCGACGCCGTTGGCGTGCCCGTTGCCACTGCTGGTCGTCCGCTGCCTGTGATGGCCGCCGAGGGCTCGCATCTTGCGGCGCGTGTCGACGGCGTCGCCGCGGATGCCGCGCCGGTGTATGTTGCCGGTGACGCTCGTAACGGCAGCTCGCTCGTGGTGAACGCTATGGTCGACGCCCTGGCCTGCGCTGCCGAAGTCGCCGAGGCGCTGGAGCTGTAAGGCGGCTGTCCACAGCTGAATCGTCAAGGTCTGTCCCCAACGGCCGGCCCAAAAGGAACGTCCCCAAGTGCCGGCAGCTGGGGACGTTCCTTATGTGCCGGCACCCAGGGACACCCCTTGCGGGTTTGCGACCGATTTGTTCGTTTGCCGACGTACGGGTGTTCATTTGTCGACTTCTTGGGCTGTGGTCACCTGTTGTTTCTGTGGTGGCTACGGGCATCTGGCTCAAAAGAGCGGGTTGGAGGTCTATGTTTACCTGCGGTTTTGTTGCGGTGCGCATTTTCGATCAAGCATCCCGTCAAGTGTTTGGTCAGCAGTTGGTTTGCAGCCGGAGGCCTATTTTGTCCGTGTTGACAGTGGCTGCCCACCCTCCTCGTAAGCTCAAATTGAGGTTCATCAGTTTGAGGAGGATGCCGTGACTGACCACGTTTTAGACCGAGCGCATCTGGCCGAAGCCGTTGGCAACGATATTGCCGACATGGCCCATTTTTGGATGCTGCGGAAGTTTCAGTTTTTGGAGCCGGCGCGCGAGCAGTTTGAGATCATTGTCGACCCGTGGCTCAGCTATCGCACCGAGCCTTCGCAAAACGAAATCATGGCCTACAACATGGCATTTACCGATTGGCTGCTCTTCGAGCGCCCCTATCGCCATGGCAAGACGCTGCTCGAGCTGTATGTTGACGAGCCGCCGGCATCGCTTTCGCCTGCCTCGCTCAAGCGGCTCAAGCAGGTACGCGACACGCAGTATTTCTCGCGCTTTGGCATTTTGGACAAGGATCCTGCGAACGGCATGGTTGCGCTGAAGGATACGCGCACCGACCGTCGCTTTGATGTCTACGACCCGCATATCGTGCAAAAGGAGCATTGGAGCGACGGCGCGATTGCGGTGCGTCTCGCTTGCGTCGACGATGTCTGGCTGACGGCGGGACAGCTCTATCTGTATGACATCGCGCGCCTGAGTGACACGGCGGTCGATGGACCGGGTGCGGTGCATCCCGAGGATCTGCAGGACGGCTTTGACACCTCGTGCGTCAGCTTCTTTTTGCGCATGGTCCGCGACATCATGGGCGCCCAGGGGCGCTACGTAAAGTCCCTCAACATCTACGAACAAGAATGGGAGTAGGGGATGTGACTGGTGTCGCCCTACAGCCCTGACTTTGTCTCAATCTGTAACGTTTGGCGGCTGTTTGGGCCCGTAACTGTTACAGATTGAGACGGAAGGTTGGCGGCTGCCGAAAGATCTTGTTCTGTAACGGGAAAGGACCAAAAATCGTTCTACCTGTTACAGATCGAGACAAAGGCTGGACGCGGTGCCGAAAGATCTTGTTCTGTAACAACTAGAGGCTCAAAGACTGTCTTCCTGTTACAGATCAAGACATTTGTCAGCGGAGGCAACAGCGGCGATGGTCCATTTGTCCGATGTGGTGGTGATAGAAGTGTCTAATGCCGTTTTTAAACACAAGCACGTAACACGTAACACCTTGGCGCGGAATAGGATGCTTGCCAGGCTCACGGAGGCGGCTGAACAAGGCGTGCTGCTTGTGACGCACGACAATGCCGAGCTCATGTGGCTGCGGCGCCATGTGGGAACCGATGATATTGCGGAGCCCGAGCCGTATCTGTTCTGCTTTCAACATGATTGGGTTGTACTGACGCCGGCGGAGCGAGCGTTGCGTACCATCAAAGGGCTTGCAGAGTTTCATCCCGATTGGGCGTTTTGGGGCTATGACGCGGCGCTTTTGTGGGGTCTGGAGGTGCCGAATGATCTGCTCGGGCCACGATATCTTGTTAAGACAGGTTGCTCGGTGACGCTTAGTGCAGGATGTAGGCTGTTGCGTCCGCAGGCGGCGGGTGCGCTTGAACAAGTCGATGGCGTGCGGGTGACGCCGTTTTGGCGCACGGTGGAGGATTGTCTGCTGCGTGCGCCGTTCTCCTACGGGTTGGCGATTGCCGATTCTGCGCTGCGGGCGAAGGGCATGTCGCGCGACGACCTCTGCGAACGGCTCCAGGCCGATTGCGAGGGCAGGCGAGGGTATCGCAGAGCTCAGGTGATTGCGTCGTATGCGGACGGGCTGTCCGAAAACGGTGGCGAGTCTCGGTTCCGAGCGTTCTTTATTGCATATGGCTTTCCGGTTCCGGAGTTGCAGGTGGAGTTTCGCGATTCGCTCGATTCGAGCCAGGTGTTTCGGGTCGATTATTTCTGGAGGCTCGAGGACGGGACGTGCGTGATTGGCGAGCTCGACGGAAAGGGGAAGTATACCTTGCAGAACGGCGAGGGCCGGGAGTCGGTCGACCCATTCGTGGCAGAACGTCAACGGGAGTCCCATCTGACAATGCTCGGGCATAAGGTGCTTCGGTTTACGTTTAACGAACTCAAAGACCCGGGGAAGCTGGTCGAGAAAATGAGGCTGGCGGGTATTCCTCGGCAGGCGAAATTGGCTGAGGAGTGGAGACGCCAGTGGTATGGGCGCTGAGAGGTTTTGTCTCAATCTGTAACGTTTAGAGGTTATTTGAGCTCGTAACTGTTACAGATCGAGACAAACCGGTGAAGCGTCGACCGAATGTCTCGATCTGTAACATCAAGGGGCCCAACAACCCTGTATCTGTTACAGATCGAGATATTTCTCTGGTGTCGCTGGGGTGGGACTGCAGCGTATTCCGTCCCCCACATCCCCTCTTCCCTCCGTTAACCGATATGTCTGTGGCAATCGGGCTACACTGGATAATAATGGACAGATGTTCAAGTTTTCTGAGGGGGAGGAGCTCGATATGGCGTCTGCCGATCGTTCCACGTTGTTTATCAATGCGACCGTTCTGGATGGCTCGGAGCATATGGAGCCGCAGCCCGATATGGCCGTGGCCGTTGAACGCGGTGTCATCACCTGGATTGGTCCGAGCGCCGTGGCGCAAGCACCTGCAGGTGCCGAGGTTATCGACCTGGCCGGCGCGTACCTCATGCCGGGCCTCATCAATATGCATGTGCATCTGTGCGGTTCGGGCAAACCGGTCTCGGCGGGCGATGCGGGCGCGCTGATGAAGAAGCTCGATAATCCCGTGGGGCGCGCCATCGTCCGCCACATCCTCAAAGGCAGCGCCCAACAGCAGCTGGCAAGCGGCGTGACCACGGTGCGCGGCGCGGGCGACCCGCTGTTTGCCGACATCGCCGTGCGCAACGCCATCGACGCCGGTAAGTATCAGGGTCCGCGTCTGGTGGCACCAGGAACGGGTGTCACGGTGCCGGGTGGCCACGGTGCGGGCCTCTTTGCGCAGGTGGCCAATACGCCCGATGAGGCGGCCCAGCAGGTGCGCGACCTGTATGCGCGCGGCGCCGACGTCATCAAGCTGTTCGTGACGGGCGGCGTGTTCGACGCGACCGAAGTAGGCGAGCCGGGCGTGCTGCGCATGCCGGTCGATGTCGCCGCGGCGGCGTGCAAGGCGGCGCACGAGGTCGGCCTTCCGGTCATGGCCCATGTCGAGAGCACCGAAGGTGTGAAGGCCGCGCTTGAGGCCGGCGTCGACACAATCGAGCACGGCGCTCCGATGACGCCTGAGATTCTGGAGCTGTACCGCGGCGCCGCGGGTACGCAGCTTGAGGGGCGTGCGCCCAGCGTTACCTGTACGATCAGCCCGGCGCTGCCGTTTGTGTTGCTCGACCCGGAAAAGACCCATTCGACCGATACGCAAAAGAAGAACGGCGACATCGTGTGCTCGGGCATCATCGAGAGTGCCCGTGCGGCGCTGGAAGCCGGTATCAAGGTAGGCCTGGGCACGGACTCGAGCTGCCCGTTCGTGACGCAGTACGACATGTGGCGCGAGGTGGCCTACTTTGCCAAGTACGTGGGCGTGAGCAATGCGTTTGCGCTGCACACGGCCACGCAGGTCAATGCTGAGCTACTGGGCCTGGGCGGCGAGACCGGTGCGATCGAGTGCGGCAAGGCTGCCGATATTCTGGTGACGCGCGAGAACCCGCTCGATGGCCTGTGCGCTCTGCGTGAGCCGATGCATGTGATGTGCCGTGGCGATCTGGTGCGCAAGCTCAAGGTCAAGCGTATCCCCGAGGTTGACGCGGAGCTCGATGCGATTATGGACATGCCGGCAGAGGCGCTGGCTGAGGAGCTTGCCCGCGATGGCGTAGCGTAAGCGCTGGTGTGACAGGGGACAGCCGGCTCGTCGAATCTTGCCGCCATATGCAAAAAGCCGAGGTCTCAACGCGAGGCCTCGGCTTTTATTTTGTCCTATGGTGTAGCGGCTAGGAGCGCGTTTCCATCTTGGCGTGACACTTGGGGCAGGTGACGCGGATCTTGCCCTTGCCCTTGGGGACGGACAGCATCTGACCGCAGCTAGGGCACTTGAGGTATGCCGTGGTCTTGCGACCCTTCCACATCTTCTTGGCCGTGCGCTTGGCGCGCTCAAAGTCTTCCTTGCTGGTGCCGGCCGCGCGTGAGGCGCTGGCCGCTGCAGCGCCGCCGCCCAAGCTGGCGACGAACTTGCCCAAGCCGGGAACATTGGCGGTCGTGGCGACAAAGGCCTCGTTCTCCTTGCGACGTGCGTCGATATTTTTGGACAGGCCGCGCAGCACGCCAATCACGATTACGGCGATGGCAATCCA
>DBGBJN010000205.1:0-2447 GCA_048449885.1 Collinsella sp. | reverse complement strand
GAGATATTCGGCATTGACGCCGAGCTCGTCGTAAAGCAGGTTTTCGTCGAGCGCCGCGACGCCCATCAGGTCGTAGACGCCATACTTTTCGAGGCGGGCTGCCACACCGGGGCCGATGCCCCAGATGTCGGTGATGGGGCGGTGGGGCCAGATTTCTTTGCGAAAGGTTTCGTCGTCGAGTTTGCCGATGCGACTGGGCACGTGCTTGGCGGTGATGTCGAGTGCCACCTTAGCCTGGAATAGGTTGGGGCCGATCCCGACCGTTGCCGTGATGCCCGTGCACCTCAAGACCTCGTCGCGCAGCGTGCAGGCGAACCCTTCCGCATCGGTGTGATAGAGGTCCAGATAGGGCGTCACGTCGATAAAGCACTCATCGATGGAGTAGACGTGCACGTCCTGGGGGCTGACGTATTCCAGATAGATGCCGTAGATTTGCGCCGACACCTCCATGTAGTGCTGCATACGCGGCACTGCTTTGATGTAGTCGATGCCGTCGGGAATCTCGAACAGACGGCAGCGGTTGTGAATACCTAAGTCCTTCATGGCCTGCGTGATAGCGAGACAGATGGTCGTGCGTCCGCGCGATTCGTCGGCAACGACCAGGTTGGTGGTGAGCGGATCGAGCCCACGGTCGACGCACTCGACGCTGGCATAAAACGTCTTAAGGTCGATGCAGATATAGGTGTGACGCTCGTGCCCCACGCGTCCTCCCATCAAACACATGTTCTTATCGAATACATGTTCGATAATACCCGCTCATCCGGACATCGTCAAAACCTGTCCCTATTTGTTCGGTTGCCGTTTGGGGGCGGATTGGCAACGCTCGCTGATTACGGTCTTGACCTGCGCTAGAATAGGGGCATCTGATTATCCGGGCGCATGGAGGTATGCGCCCGTATGTTGAGGAGGACTTTATGGCAACTGTTGCCGCACCTATCGACGCTACGTCGACCGCCGCTTGGAAGGCGCTCGAGGCCCATCAGGAGAAGCTCGAGGCCGAGGGTATCGACCTTAAGGCATGGTTCGCTGCCGATGCAGAGCGCGTAAACAAGCTGAGCTTTGATGCCGGTGACCTGCACTTCGACTTGTCCAAGAACCTGGTGACCGATGAGACCGTCAAGCTGCTGTGCGATCTTGCCCGCGAGGTGAAGCTCGAGGAGCGCCGTGACGCCATGTTCTCCGGCGAGCACATCAACACCACCGAGGACCGTGCCGTCCTGCACACCGCGCTGCGCCGTCCGGCAAGCGATAAGGGCCAGCTCATTGTCGACGGCCAGGATGTCGTCGCCGACGTGCACGAGGTCCTCGATCGCATGTATGCCTTCGCCGAGCGCGTGCGCTCCGGTGAGTGGAAGGGCGTTACCGGCAAGAAGATCGAGCACCTGGTGTCTATCGGCATCGGCGGCTCCGATTTGGGCCCGGTCATGGCTTACGAGGCCCTGCGTCCCTATGCCGACGCCGGTATCGACTGCCGCTATATCTCCAACATCGACCCCAACGATCAGGCAGAGAAGCTCAAGGGCCTCGATCCCGAGACCACGCTCGTGATCATCGTCTCCAAGACCTTCACCACGCTCGAGACCCTCACCAACGCCCGCGAGGTCAAGACCTGGATGCTCGAGCAGCTCAAGGCTCAGGGCGCCATCGACGGTTCCGATGAGCAGAACGCCGCGGCCGTGGCCAAGCACTTCGTCGCCGTTTCCACCGCACTCGACAAGGTCGAGGCCTTCGGCATCGACCCCGCCAACGCCTTCGGTTTCTGGAACTGGGTCGGCGGCCGCTACTCCGTCGACTCCGCCGTGGGCCTGTCGCTGATCGTCGTGCTCGGCCCCGAGCGCTTCCAGCAGTTCCTCGAGGGCTTCCATGCCATCGACGAGTACTTCTGCAACACGCCGCTCGAGAACAATGCCGTCGCGCTGATGGGCCTGCTCAACGTCTGGTACGTCAACTTCTTCGGCTCCAAGAGCCACGCCGTGCTGCCGTACTGCCAGTACCTGCATCGTTTCCCGGCCTACCTGCAGCAGCTCACCATGGAGTCCAACGGCAAGCATGTCCGCTGGGACGGCAGCGCCGTGACCTCCGA
Organism: Collinsella sp.; assembly: GCA_048449885.1. GTDB lineage: Bacteria > Actinomycetota > Coriobacteriia > Coriobacteriales > Coriobacteriaceae > Collinsella. The sequence continues at coordinate 364 of DBGBJN010000205.1, read as the reverse complement.
CACCGGTGAGATCTTCTGGGGTGAGCCCGGCACCAACGGCCAGCATGCCTTCTACCAGCTGCTGCACCAGGGCACCGTGGTGGTTCCGGCCGATTTCATTGCCTTTGCCAATACCGCCAACCCTGCGACCGATAGCGGCCAGGACGTGCATGAGCTGTTCCTGGGCAACTTCCTGGCCCAGACCAAGGCGCTCGCCTTTGGCAAGACGGCCGACGAGGTTCGCGCCGAGGGCACGCCCGAGCAGATCGTCCCGGCCCGTTGCTTTGAGGGCAACCGCCCGACGACCTCGATCTTCGGCGACACGCTGACCCCGTTTGCGCTCGGCGAGCTCATCGCCCTGTACGAGCACATCACGTTTGTCGAG
>DBGBJN010000204.1:0-4137 GCA_048449885.1 Collinsella sp. | reverse complement strand
GCGCTACGATTACAAGTGCTCGAGCTGCGGCAACGTGTTTGAGGTTGAGCATCCCATGTCCGAGACTCCCGAGGTCGTGTGCCCCAGCTGCGGTGCCCCGGCGGCCAAGACGTTCTCGGCCAGCGGCATTAAATTTGAGGGCAGCGGTTTCTACAACACCGACCAGCGAAGCGGCGGCTCTAGCACCAGCGCCACCAGCGGCTGCTGCGCCAACTGCCCGCATAGCCACTAGAAACCAAGCAGCCCCGCGACCGACACCGATCGCGGGGCTGTTTCTTTAGCTACCCAGGTTTCCTTGTGAGTTGCGGTGAAATAAGGACTGTTTGGCGGGTAGAAGCCGCTATTCAATCCCTATTTCACCGCAACTTAGTAGTTACTTACGGACCAGCCTGGCGCAGAAGTGGCCGTCGTAGGAGTCGGCGTTTACCGGCACGCTTTGGAAGAGGCCTCGATCGTTCTGGCGTACGGATACGAGCTTCTTCGCCTGATGGAACTCGGGGAGTTGCAGAATCTGTGCCTCGGAAAGCGGTGCCACGCTAAAGCCGGCGCCCTCAGGAGAAGCAAGGAAAGCATCCACCACCTGCGTGTTCTCCTCCTCGAAGACCGAGCACGTCGCATAGATGAGCTCGCCGCCGGCAGCCACGCGCGCGGCGGCTTCCTTGAGCATCGACAGCTGCAGTTTGGGCAGCTCAACCGTCACATCCTTTTCGGTCAGACGCCACGGGATCTCGGGATGACGACGCATGGTTCCGGTGCCCGAGCACGGCGCATCGATAAACACGGTATCGAACTTGACCCGCTCACCGCGCATGGCATCAAACGATGTGAGAACCTCATCGAGCTCGCAAGCATCACCCGAAACCGTACGAACGCCCTGAATACCGGCCTTATGCAGGCGAGCGAGATTCAGATCGCACTTGCGATCATGCAGATCGAGCGCCGTATGCTGACGCTCATAGCCCGCACGCTTGGCCTGACACATCATCACATAGGTCTTGGTGCCACGACCGGCACCAATCTCAAGGCAGCTACCAGGGCGCGTGGCAGCCGTGGCGATAAGCTGGGCGTTGAGATCAGACGCCACCGCGGCAGCACGCTCAAACACACCCGAAGCAACGGTAACCTGGGCATCAACCGGGGCATGGCAGCCCGGGAAGACAGGCGCAACGAGCTGCGAGATATACGGATCGGGCTTGGTCGCAAAGGCGTTCTCGTGCAGGGCCAGCGGCGCGGGGGCCAGATTACCGGCAAAGCTAAGCGCGCCCTCCGGTGTGTCAAACGAAGCCATAATACGAGCGCACAGCCAACGCGGCAGACCCATCAGGCGCGACAGACGAACCAAGCGTCGCTCAGACTCGTCTACATCGGACGCAGTGGCAAAGTCCTCAACGTTGTCCGCGACCTTATGCAGCACGGCATTGGCCAACCCAGCGGCGGACTTAGCTCCGCTGCGCACCAGCTCAACGCCCTGACTCACCGCAACGCGGCCAGGCGTATGCAGATAGAGCATCTCGAAGGCCGAGATACGAAGTGCCATGCGAACACGCGGCGCAACCTTTTTAGGCTTATCGAGAAACTGATCGAGCAGCTCGTCCAAAATACCCTGGGTAGCCGCAACGCCCAGTGCCAAACGAGCGGCAAAAGCGGAATCGCGCTGGTCAATAGCCTTGGCAGATGCGCGAGAGGACAGCACGTCGCGCGCATACATACCGCGGCGATCGGCCTCCATCAGCACATCGAGCGCAAGTTTGCGCGCGGGAGACAGCTTGCTCATGACAAAACACCCCACGAAAGATCAGCGCCCTGCAGGCCAGCAGCCCAAGCAGAAGCGGCCATAGCACGCTTACCATCGGGCTTAACCTCGAGCAACTCAACCGAGCCATCGGAAAGACCCAGGTAAACACGCTTGTTCTTAACGTCAACAGCGCCCTCGCCAAGCGAGACATCGGCCGGTGCAGCATCGAGCACGCGCACGGTCTTGCCGGCAATCACGCATCGGGCAGGCGCGGTATCGGACGAGGCCAGCACATGGCGCACGCAATCAAGCGCAGCCATCTGCGGATCCAGACGCATCTCCAGCTTGGAAATCTTGGCAGCATGAGTGACGAGCGACTCATCCTGCTCAGTCCACACGGCGGTGCCATCGGCAAGAGAAGGAAGCGTATCGGCAAGCAGTTTGCCGCCAAGCTCACCAAGCTCCATGGTCAGCGCCTCAGCATGCTTACCGGCAACCGACGTGGAAGCCTGAGCACAATAAGCACCAGTATCCACGCCATGTCCAATGCGCATAATGGAAACGCCAGCAACCTCATCACCAGCAAGAATCGCACGCTGAATAGGAGCGGCGCCACGCCAACGAGGCAGCAGCGAAGCATGAACATTCACAATACCAAGCGGCGCCATATGCAGCACCTCATCAGGCAAAATGCAGCCATAGGCAGCCACACAGAAAATATCAGCCCGCGCAGCCTGAAGCGCCTCAACTACCTCCGGCGTCATACGATTGGCCTCAACAACCGGCAACCCCAGCTCAAGCGCCTTGGCCTTAACAGGAGACGGCTCCAACTTTTTACCACGACCACGAACAGCATCGGGACGAGTAATAACAAGCGCAATCTCATTGCCAGCCGCAACAAGCGAAGTAAGCGAAGGCACAGCAAAATCAGGCGTACCCATAAACACAATACGCATAAAGAACGTCTCCCTTCAACTAAAGCCGAGACGGCTACAAATAACAGCGGAAAGCCAAGTACCCAGCCCATCCGCAATGACATTTCAACAAGAACAAATATACCCAAAACCAAAGAAAGAGCCGCAATAAAAGCAGCTCCCTCTCAACAAAGACTATCAGCGAAGACACCCCTCCCTGGCCCAACGGCACCCGGGCGAAACGAGCCAGAACAACGCAGTCCCCGGTGCTGAGCGCCCACATATCGTCCCGCGCGCAGTTTCGCAGCAAAGCGAGAATGTTTGAGCACGGGATGATATGTGGGCGCTCAGCACCGGGGACGGTGGGACCTACTCCGTCTCGCCCGGTCGAGCGCCGCGGGCCAGGGCGTCCTGGTACTCCTTGACGGCCTTGAGCCTCTGCATGGGCTTCAGTCGCTCGAACATGGTATTGCCGTGCAGGTGATCGATCTCGTGCTGCAAGCACACGCAGAACAGATCACCCGTGGCCTCATATCGAATCAGGTTGGCGTCCAGGTCATATGCCTCTACGACGACATGGTCGGGACGCTCGATCTCGCAGCTAATGCCGGGAATGGAAAGGCAGCCCTCGCTAAACGGCACCAGATGGTCACTCTGCTCAACAATGACGGGGTTAATGAGCACGTACGGGTCGTAGTCGTTCTTGTCGCTGTAGTCGCAGTCGATGGTGACGAGTTGGATGAGCTCGCCAATCTGCGGAGCAGCCAGGCCGCAACCGCCGTTCTCGAACATCATCTTCTTCATCTTCTCGGCAAGCGCCTCGATCGCCGGGGTGATCTCCTCGATGACGGCGCACTCCTGGCGCAGACGAGGGTCAGGCGACAGTACGATTCCGTTGGCTTCCATGGCCATCCTTTCGGGTTGTTACATCAAATCATAGGCGTCGACGTCAACGCTCACGCTCACGCCGCGCACAGAGCCCACCTCTTTGAGACAGGCGTCGATATCATCAGAGACATGGTACCCCACGGGCGACTTCACAAGCAGATGGAAGCGGTAGCGGTCCTTGGCTCTCTCGATTACACACGAAGCCGGGCCCAGCACCTGCGGCACGGCACTTCCCGCCCGTAGAAAGTCGGGCGCGGCGGCATGCCAACGGCGCTTGAGGAGCTTTGCAATGCGCCCAATGTAGTCCTGCGCTTCGTCTCGGTTCGCCGACCACACCAAGATGTTGACCAGGCGAACAAACGGCGGGTACAGCGCATCGCGGCGCTGGTCCAGGTCGTAGTCGGTAAAGATCGAACGGTCATGCTCAGCGACGGCGCGAATGACCGGGTCCTCGGGCAGGTAGGTCTGGATGATGACCTCGCCGGGGCGATCACCACGACCGGCACGGCCGGCGACTTGCTCCAGCAGATCGTAGGCGCGCTCCCCTGCGCGGAAGTCCGGCAGCTTGAGGGCGAAGTCGGCATTGACCACGCCCACGAG
>DBGBJN010000203.1:0-5453 GCA_048449885.1 Collinsella sp. | reverse complement strand
CGAGCTCACCCAGATTGGCTTTTTGGACAGCGGCGCCGCCTTTGAGTATTCGGTCTCGCGCAACGTTGGCGACCGCTTTGAGTTGCACAACGTAACGTTGGCATAGGTTTTTGTAGTCACGCGGGCGCTCGTTTTGAGCTGTTTTGTGCAACGCCCGCGCAACATAATGGGGGTATGAATATGTCCGATTTGATTAAACTGACGCCGATCTTCCACGAGAAGATCTGGGGTGGCCGCCAGCTCGAAACCGTATTTGGTTACGACATTCCCGAAGGTCCCATCGGTGAGTGCTGGGTCATCTCGGCCCATCCCAACGGTGACTGCCAGATTGCGGAGGGCCCGTATGCCGGCCACACGCTTTCATGGCTGTGGGCCGAGCACCGCGAGCTCTTTGGCAATTGCGAGGGCAAGGAGTTCCCGCTGCTCATTAAGATTCTGGATGCCAAGGACGACCTTTCGATCCAGATTCATCCCAACGACGAGTACGCCGCCAAGCACGAGAACGGCAGCCTGGGCAAAACCGAGTGCTGGTATGTACTGGACTGCGAGCCCGGTGCCACGATCATCGTCGGCCAGCGCGCGCACGACCGCGCCGAGGCCGCGCAGATGATCGAGGGGGGCCGTTGGGACGAGATGCTCAACGTGCTGCCGATTCACAAGGGAGACTTTTTCCAGATCGACTCCGGCACCGTTCACGCCATCAAGACCGGCACGCTGATTCTGGAGACGCAGCAGTCGAGCGACGTGACGTATCGCCTGTACGACTACGACCGTCCCGGCACCGACGGCAAGCTGCGCCCACTGCACATTGAGCAGAGCCTCGACTGCATCGACTTTGATGCTCAGGCTCCGACCGACGGCACGGTGACCGCGCCCGAGGTGGACGGCGTGACCGAGCTCGAGTCCAACCCCTGCTACACCGTCGATCGCGTGCGCGTCGACGGCAGCAAAACCATCGACCAGCGCTGGCCCTTCATGTGCCTGTCGGTCATCGACGGCAAAGGCACCGTCTGCGGCGACCCCGTCCACAAGGGAAGCCACCTGCTGGCCCCGAGCACCGTGGACCAGATCGAACTTGAAGGCAAGATGGAACTGATCATCTCGCATCTCTAGGTCGCACCAACAACCCAAACCCAACAAGGGGCTCTCCCTTCCATGTACGGGAGCGCCCCTACTCGTATCTATCTATCAGCCCACCCGGCTCTCCAGATCAAAAAGCGAACGGGCAAAGCAACGTTCGCAAGCTGCAGGCCAAAACGCCACAAGGAAGAGGGCGCGCCGGGGGCTTTGGTCGATCGCGAGTTCTGCACGAGCCGGAGAGCACTTAATGTGCTCTCCGTGCGAGCAGGACTGTCCGAGCAGGCGACCAAAGCCCCCGGCGCGCCCGGTCAACCTCGCAGTCAGGCATTCAGCTTAACGATCGGCGCAAAGCCCTTCATTAGCTTTTTGGTCTGGCCGGTCTTTTCGAATTGGACCTCGATCATGTCTCCAGCGACCGAGATCACGGTACCCGTGCCAAAGGTCTTGTGGCTCACGGTATCGCCCGCGGCAAAGTCCTGCGATGCGCTGGCGCGATCGACCTTGCGCTCCACCGTCGGGGACACCTTGGACGAGGGCTTTTTGGCTCGCGGCGCGCCCGAGCCAAAGGTCGAGGCAACACGGCCGGCATCGGGCGAAACCCCACGATGGCGCTCGGTCCCGTAGCTGCTGCCGCCAAAGAAATCGTCAAAGCTCGATCCGCCGCGCGAACCGGAACCGCCGGTCGAGCGCGTATGCGAGCCAAACACCTTGCCGCCATACATGTCCGAGCCCATGCCCGAGCCAAAGGTGCCGTGACGGTCGCCGCGCTTCTCCCAGCCCGTGCCCTCAAAACCGGCAGAGCCGATACCGCTAAACTCGATATCCTCAAACGGAATCTCGTTGAGGAAGCGCGAGCGCGGGTTGGCAGAGGTCGAACCGTAGGTGCGACGTGTGGCCGCATAGGTCAAGAACAGTCGCTTACGGGCACGCGTGATGGCAACGTAGGCCAGGCGACGCTCTTCCTCGAGCTTGCCCGGATCGTCGCTGCCGCCAAAGTCGTGCACGTGCGGGAAGATGCCCTCCTCCATGCCGGCAACGAAGACCGCAGGGAACTCCAGGCCCTTGGCGGAGTGGATAGTCATCATGGTAATGGCATGCGTCTCGCCGGCAAGAGAATCCAGGTCGGAACGCAGGGCCAGCCACTCCATGAGGGCGGGCAGCGCCTTGCAGGTAAGCGGGCCATAGGTGCGCTCAATCTCGTCGGCATGCACGGCACCCGCGGGCAGCTCCGTCGGCGCGGCATAGGCATTGCCCGCGATGGCGGCAGCCAGAGCATCCTGCGGAGAAAGCGCCGGGGCCGCCAGGCTATCGAGCGGATTGGAACCCGCGGCATCACGCGCGCCAACGAGCGCCTCAAACGAGGATGCCGGGGCAGACGGCCCCGGTTCAGGCGCAGGCGCGCTCACCACGACGGGCTCGGACTCGGCGCCGGCCGGTACATCGGCAACGCCAGCCGCGCGCAGCTCTTCCAAGCTCTCGAGCGTACCCTCGATATCCTCGTGCGTCTCTTCAAATTCGGCAGCAACGCCCAAGAATTCCTGAATGTTCTCGGCGCGGCTCTCAGACTCCATGGTGCCCTCGGCGCGGAACGCCTGCAGCAGGCCCGTTTTGTCGACAATCATCTCGACGACGTCCTTGAGCTCGCCGTCCATGCGACGGCCCTCGCGCACCAGCGCCACAAAACTCGACAGGCCGTTACGCACCTTGGCGCTAAACATGCCCGTCTCGGCCGTCGCGATCTCGCAGGCCTGGAAGAACGAGCAGCGGTTATCGCGCGCCAGCTGCTCAATCTTTTGGATCGAGGTGGAGCCGATACCGCGTCGCGGCGTATTGATGACACGCTTGACGCTCATCTCATCTGCCGGGTTCACAATCATCTTGAGGTAGGCCATGACGTCGCGGATCTCGGCGCGGTCGAAGAATCGCGTGCCGCCCACGATCTTGTAGGGTACGCCCGCGCGCAGGAACATATCTTCGAGAATACGCGACTGGGCGTTGGTGCGGTAGAACACGGCGATGTCGTCGTAGCTTGTGCCCTTGGAGTGCAGCTTTTCGATCTCGCCGGCAATCCAGCGGCCCTCATCGCGCTCATCGCTCGCCTGGAAGGCCTGGATCTTCTCGCCGTCGCCCTCTGCCGTGAACAGGCGCTTGTCCTTGCGCTGCGAGTTGTGGCGCACCACGGCGTTGGCGGCGCTCAGGATGTGACCCGTGGAGCGGTAGTTCTGCTCCAACTTGACGGTCTTGCAGTTTTTAAAGTCCTTCTCGAAGTCCAGGATGTTGGTGATATCGGCGCCGCGCCAGCTGTAAATGGACTGGTCGTCGTCACCCACGACCATGAGGTTTTGGTACTTGGCGGCCAGCAGGTTGGCGATCTCGTACTGGACGTGGTTGGTGTCCTGATACTCGTCGACGCTAATGTAGCGGAAGCGCTCCTGATACTTGTCGAGCACCTCGGGGCGGGTGCGCAGTAGCTCGAGCGTGCGCACGAGTAGGTCGTCGAAGTCCATGGCGTTGGCAGCGCGCAGGCGGCGCTCCAGCTCCATATAGACCTGCGCGGCCTTTTTGTCGTTGGGGCTGTCGGCGGATTTGAGCATGTCCTCGGGCCCGATCATGGCGTTTTTGGCCGAGCTGATTTTGCTACGGATCATGTTGATGGGGAACTGCTTTTGCTCAATGCCGAGCGCCTGCATAATGTCGCGCACCATGCGCTTTGAGTCGTCATCATCGTAGATGGTGAACTGGCCGGTGTAGCCCAGCAGGTCGGCGTCCTCGCGCAGCATGCGAACGCACATGGCATGGAAGGTGCACACCCACATGCCACGGGTGCCGCTGGGAATGAGCGCCGCCAGACGCTCACGCATCTCGGCCGCGGCCTTGTTGGTAAACGTGATGGCAAGGATCTGCCAGGGCTTAACACCCAGGTCGCCGAGCATATGTGCGATGCGGAAGGTCAAGACGCGGGTCTTGCCCGAGCCGGCGCCGGCAAGGACCAGCAACGGACCCTCGGTGGTCAGGACCGCCTCGCGCTGGGCGGGATTAAGGCTGTCGAGGTCGACGAGCGGCTTGGCGGGTTTGGGTGCCGGCGCGGGAGCGTCGTAGATGTCGAGCGGGACGAGCTCGGGCTCCGGCGCAGCGGGGGCGGTGTATGCATCGAGCGGCACGGGTTCCGGCGTGGGCGGCACGGGTACCGCGGCGTTCTTTTCCCAGGGCAAGGGCTGGGTCATGGGCGACTCCTCATCTGACGGACGGCGCGCCTGCGGGCGGCGCCATAGTTTGAGCCGTACCAGTATACCGAGCCGCGCGGACACCGGCGCAAATCACACCACGACTCCGTGCGCCACCGTCAGGCCCGCCCCAGCGGATTTGGTGCAATGGGGTCAGGTTAGTCTGCACCAATCTTTTGACAATCACGAAACCGCCGATGTCATGGCAGCAGCAGCGAGCGACGGTCAGGGCGAACAAATTGGCATGAAAAGGGGGCGGCATAGACCTTTTGGTCATGCCACCCCCTTTGAATGACAAGTTGTCGCCCCGGCCGCCGCGCAGCGTCGACTAAGTTAGAGGCCGAGCATCGGCTCCAGAACGAAGAAATATGCAAGCACTACGATGCCCAGGATGATGCGGTAAACACCGAAGCACTTAAAGTCGTGACGGCGCACGAAGCCCATAAGCCACTTGATGGCGATGAGCGAAACCACAAAGGCCACAACGCAGCCCACGCCCAAGATAGCGACCTCGTTGGCGCCGAACGTACCGCCCTTGATGAAATACTTGACCAGCTTGAGCGCACTCGCGCCAAACATGACGGGGATGGCCAGGAAGAACGTAAACTTGGACGCCACCGAACGCGTGCAGCCCAAAAGCAGGCCGCCGATGATAGTAGAACCGGAGCGAGACGTTCCAGGCACCAGCGAAAGCACCTGGAAGCAGCCGATACCCAGCGCAGTCTTCCAGCTCAGGTCCTCGAGCGTGGCGATGGAGCCAAAGTCCAGATTCTCGTCATCGTCCTCATCCTCAGCGGTAGCCGCGGCAGGCGCCGCAAAGTGCGCACCGGCGGGACGTCCGCCCGACACCACAGCACGCGAACCAAACGAACCGGCAACGGCCATTTCCTCGCGCTTGTTCGCGCGCCAGTTCTCGATCACGATAAACAGCACGCCGTACACAATGAGCGCCAGCGCCACGACGGGAGCATTGTAGAAATGCTCCTCCATCCAGTCGTTGAGCGGCAGGCCGATCGCCGCGGCGGGAATGCAGCCGAGCACAATCTTGCCCCACAGCACCCAGGTGTCGCGACGGCCCTCCTTGCCCTTGCTGGGCGAGAACGGATTGAGCTCATGGAAGAACAGCACACAGACGGCCAGAATGGCGCC
>DBGBJN010000202.1:0-6461 GCA_048449885.1 Collinsella sp. | reverse complement strand
CCCTCACCTACCGACGTTTGGTGAACACGAACACGCCGACGATGGCGAGACCGATGACGCCGGCGGCAACGCCAACAATGGCGAGCGGGTTGGTGCCAGTCTCCTGCTCGGAAGCACTAGAGGACTTCTTAGCAGTGGTCGTGGAAGCAGCACCCGTATCGGACTTGGAATCGGACTTCTTGTCGGACTTGTTGTCCTTCTTGTCAGACTTTTTCTCATCCTTCTTGTCGGACTTATCGGAGCCCTTCTTGTCGGACTTGTTTTCCTTGGTCTCGGTCTTGGTCGAAACCGTCGTCTTGGTCACCGGCTTCTGACCCGGGGCGATAGCGCCGCCGGCCTGCGGGCCCTTAGAGCCGGAACCAGCGCCGGAACCCGTACCAGTGCCCGTGCCGGTACCAGTACCAGAACCGCTGCCGCCGTTGGAGCCAGAACCGCCATTGTCACCAGAATTGGTGGCATTCTTGGTCCACTTGGCATACAGCGTCAGATCGGCCGTCACCGGCGTGCTAAAGTCATACGCCTGCGTGCAAGCCTCATCGGTATACCAACCGCCGAAAGTGTAGCCATCGCGCGTCGGATCGGCCGGCTTGACCAGCTTGCCATCTGCCGTAGTCTGAAAATCGACCTTGGAGCCCTCGCCAGTCTCAAACGAGACCTTAACACCGCCGTTCAGCTTGAACAGCGTGCCAGAATCGTTAATGTAGTAAAGGTTGCCCTTGGAATCACACGCAATCGGTGAGTCGCAGTAGTCGTTGTGCCCCGTTGCGCTAAACGCGCCGGTCGCCTCGGAGTCGCCCAATTTATAGCGATACACGCCGCCGCCCGAGGTGTAGTTGACGAAATCAGCGCTCTCACCGTAGTTAACCGTAAAGTAGACATACGTGCCATCCGCCTGAGCGCTCACGAGCGGAGCTCCTTTGATGCCAGCAAGGCCAGCTGGCAGTTGAGAGCTGTCCGCCGTCGTGACCAGCGTCGTGGCAAAGTCGTTGTTTAGGCTAACAATAGCGAGTGCCGAGCCACCATTGGCTACGCCGCCGACAATCAGCTTGCTGTCATACATCGTAGGCATGCACGCGCAGGCGGTAAGGCCAAGATCAACAACACGTTCCTCGGCAATACGCGAGACAGCGCCCGTGTCACGCAAGCTATCACCAGAAATCGCCAACACGTGCAGCTTGCCGTCGCGCGAGACCAGATAGGCATGGCTGCCATCAGACGAAAGCACGCAGGTGGAGTTAACAAGAGCCCCGACCGAAACGCTTCCGAGCACATCGCCCGTCGACTTGTTCAACATCTCAACAGTACCAGCGCTGGTGGGAATCAGAATAAAGCCGTCGCCTACCGTAGCACCCGTCCAGTAATAGCCCTCATCGGCGTTGACATGCTGCCAAGAAACAGCGCCCGTCAGAATGTTGATACGTGTCAGACGGCCGTTGTTATACGTACTCGCGTTAGGGTCGACATCAACAGTGCCAACGTAGAGATAGTTGCCATCAACCGTCAGCCGAGAATTCGACTGGGCAGATTTGCTTACAGAGTCAGTAATCCAAACCGTCGTGAGCGTGTCGGCCGCCAGAGCCTGAACTGCGCCGCCATCGAGCGGAACGATGACCAAGCCATTCGTATAAATCGGACGCGAGGTGTAGCCGACCGCAGCCTTAAGATTCGACTCGGTAAGAACCTTGCCCGACTCGGCATCAATCTTAAGCAAACGCTTGTTGACGGCAAGATACACATTGCCCTTCACGATGATAGGCTCGCTCGCGTTGACGCGCGCTGCGCCCGAGTAAGCCTTCCAATCAAACGTCCAAGAGCTTGCCAGCGCGCCCGTAGGCGTGGGCACGTTCTTGACCACCGCATTGGAATTGCCACTCCAGTCGGCTTTCCAATCGGTCGGGCGCGAAGCGCTCGGATCGACTACGACTTCATCGGGATTAGGAACGGTGTCGCCAGGGGCGTAAGCCCAGACGATTTTGTCGCCCGACTTGAGCACGTAATCGTCATCGATCTGGCTGGCGGGAACGCCGTTGACAAAGAACGACCAGCTACCAGCCAGCTTGGTACCATCAAGCGGAGAGACAAGGCTATGGACGCCCCAATAGCCCAGCATATCGTACATCTCGGACTTGATGCCCAGAGCATCGAAGTAGATGGCCGAAGCTTCTTTGATCGTCGTGCCCTCGACAAACGTCTGGGTCGAAGGATCGGTCCAGCGCTGCGGCTTATCGCCCTTCTTGCCAATGACCTCCATCGAAACGGAGATCTGACCAGGCATGGCGTCACCGTACTTGGAGTAGCACCAGACAGCGGAATCGCCCGCCTTGAGCTCATAGTTGCCAGCGCCGACCGCAGCGGCACTCCCGTTGATAAACAGCTGCCAGTACGCGCCGGTCGCCGAGTCATAGCCGAGCGTGCGACCTTTATCGAAAGGCGACGTAATCGTGTTGAGCACCCAACCCCAGGTGCCGTTGGGATCGTAGTCGGCGGTCAAGCCGGCCTGCTTGAAGAGCTGCTCGGAGAGGTCGGCAGCGGTAGAGCCCTGCTTCAGCGTGAACTGCTGAGCTGCCACCCACGTCTGCTGGTTGCCCTTTTTGTCGATTCCGATAACGGAGCACGTCGCCGCGATCTGACCGGTAGGCACGGGGTCGCCGTACTTGGAGTAGGCCCAAACGACGGAATCGCCCGCCTTGAGCTCATAGCCGCCGGCGCCGACCATGGAGGCGCTGCCGTTGATGAATAGCTGCCAGTAAGCGCCGGTCGCCGAGTCGTAGGCGAGCGTGCGGCCGGAGTCGAAGGGCGACGTGATCGAGTTGAGCGCCCAGCCCCAGGAGCCGTTGGGGTCGTAGTCGGCCTTGAGGCCGGCCTGCTTGAAGAGCTGCTCGGAGAGGTCGGCCGCGGTCGAGCCCTGCTTCAGCGTGATCCGCTGGGCGGCGGCCCAGGTCTGCTGGGCGCCCTCGGCGTCGGTGCCGACGACGGAGCACGTGGCCGTGACATCCTGACTCTCGGCCTTGACAGGCTGAGCCTTGGCCTCTCCAGCGGCAGAGACAACGGCGGCGTCCTGCTTCGAGGCATCGGACGTCGATGCAGCCGGCGCCTCATTGCCGGCAGCGCTATCGTCCTCAGTCTTGTCGGTAGGGCCCGAAGCTGTCGCGGCGGCATCTTGCTCGGCAGTGCCCCCATTCGCCACCATGCCGCTCGCATTGAGGTCGGCAGCAGGGCTTGTCGCGGACTCACCAGAGCCGTTCTCGGCAAGCGGTGCCGCCTGAGCCACAGCCTCGGCAATGCCCTCGGCGCCCTCGGCCCACAGCTGAGCCGGTGTGGTGCCAAAGGCCATCGCGAAGGCCAGGAATGCCACCAGGCCGCGCTTGGCTACGCCGCGCGCAATTGCGCCACGGCGATGCGAGACGCGCTGGCGCTCGTCCTCAAACATATCCATTTGTCTCCTACTGTCTGTACTTGGAGCGTTGCCTTGAGACTGCCCCACGTCATCGCGCATGTTGCGCTCGAGTTCCCCCATCGGGACCCCCTTCCCTCCAGAGCCCTATGCACACCGGCGGCAAAAGCCGCAGCCGCATGCAAGACGGGAGGCGATCCGACTTAACCTTAACGACTCGGGCACGTCGTCCGATCTGCGACGCAAGCATCCCGAGCCAAGAGGAATTACGGTTACTGGTACAGCCGGGGACTTGCACCCCGATTCTCCCAAACGCGCAGGATAACCGCGCATTCGTGCGTCTCCGCACCACCATCTAGGCCATCGATTATTACCGTCAAAATGGTATCACGCAAAAGGGCCTCGCACGCAGGCGAAGCCCATGGTAAAAGCTATTGTTTGCGATAGGAAAATGCGGTGACGGTCGCAGCCTCTAGTGCTTGCCGCCGTGGCTGTTGAGCCAGATATTGCGGCCCAGCATAAGTGCCAGCACCAGCGCGCTCACGTAGCCCATAAAGCCAATGACCGGGATACCAAACACAACCGGCTCGATGCGCGCGTAGTACACCACCGACGAACCGATAAACAGGCCGGCAATCACAATTGCCATCGACATGCGGTCGATAATTCCGCCCAGCTGTCGCAGCGCCTTATCGCTGCTCATGATCTGCGTGTTCACCTTAAGCTGACCGCGTGTGAGCATGCGCGAAGCCAAGCCCAGATACTCGGCCGCCTCGAGCGAGCCTTTTGCCGCGCGATAGCTGCTCGCGGCAAGATCGCGGCTCATCTCGCGCATGCGGGCGTAGGTGCTCTTCTCGTTTTTGATGTGCGTCTGGATGATCTGGATCATGTTGACGTTGGGCATGTACTCGGTCAGCAGGCCCTCGAGCGTCACCATGCCGCGGGCGAACATCGTCACCACGCTCGGCAGCTCAACGTCATTCTTACGCGCGAGGTTTAACAGCGAGGTCAAAAACTCGCCGATATCCAGATCCTTCAGGTCAAGGCCCGCAAAGTCAGCCACGATAAAGTCCAAATCGGACAAAAAGGCCGAATGATCGAGCTCAGCCGAGTCGCCACGCGTCACGGCGAAGCGCATGAGCGAATCCTTGAGCTTGGGCACGTCGCCCTCGGCCACGGCGAAAATCATGTCCTTGACGATACCGCGGTCGTGGCTCGACATGCGTCCGACCATACCCAAATCGATAAAGTAAACGATACCGTCCTTGAGGATGATGTTTCCCGCATGCGGGTCGGCATGGAAAAAGCCGTCGTCGAGCACCTGCGTCGAGTAGTCCTCGACAATCGCGGCACCGATCTTTTCCAAGTCATAGCCCTCGGCCACTAAGCGTTCAGGATCGGCGATCGAAATGCCGTCGACGTAGTCCATAACCACCACGTGTTCGGTGCACAGGTCCAGATAGGATTTAGGGCACGTCACGCCATGAACGCTCTTATGGAACTCGTAAAAGTCATTGAGGTTTTTGGCCTCGGCTAAAAAGTTGGTCTCCTCGCGAAACGAGGCCCACAGCTCCTCGACCACGCCGTGCAGGTCAACGAATTGATCGGTGTTGACGAACTTGGAAACGATACGCACCACCGAGCGGATGATATCGATGTCCTGCGCCATAACCTGCTGCGCACCGGGGCGTTGCACCTTGACGGCCACGTCCTCGCCCGTCACCAGACGAGCGCGGTGCACCTGCGCGAGCGATGCGCTACCAAGCGGATTGGGGTCGATCGCATCGAACATCTCCCCCAGGCGCAAGCCGTATTCTTCCTCCAGACAGCGAAGCACTACCTCGTACGGCACCGGCTCCACGTCGGAGCGCAGACGACGCAGCTCGTCGCAAAAGCGTTGCGGCAGAATCTCGGACCGGTTGGCCAGAATCTGTCCCATCTTGACGAACATGGGGCCGAGTTCCTCGAGCAGGCGGCGCAAACGAACCGGCGTGAGGTTATCCCACACGCGGTACTTTTTGACCAGGCGAACGATCTGCCCAATGCGTTCGCGACGGCCCGCCGGCGTGAGCTGGTATTCCTCGTCCGGCGCCATCGCGTCGGGCTCCTCGGGCACCATATCGACAGCGCGCGGCTTCTTGCGAGCGCCCGAGACGACGGCGTCGACCTCATCGACAACCGCCGCCTCGTCACCCAAGGGATCTAGATTGTTGTAATCGGTGGTGGAATCTGCCATCTGAGCTGCTACTCAGCCTCTTCGGTATCCTTCGCATCGTCGGGCTCAACGGACTCGACGGGCACCGAGGTCACGTTGTCCTCGACCGAATCGACGATGTCGCGCACATGGGCCAAGAAGGCCGTGCGCTCGGGGGCGGTCATGACGCGGACCCGGGCAAGGATGAGCTCGTCAAGCACGCGCTGGGCCGCGGTCTCGCCCTGCATGCCCAAGCGCTCGGTCAGGTCGGAGATGGTGCCGCCGGCCTGCTCGAACATGTCGGACACACTGCGGGCGATATCGGGGGTGGCGGTGTCCTTGCGGACCTGCTCGCCTTTGGTGTTAAGGTCGTCGAGGACCTTCTTGCCGCCTTCGACAGCAACGGCGGCAGCGCCAAAGCCCACGTTAATGGCGCCGTTAACAAGCTGATCGAGTTTCATAACCATGGTTATCTCCAATCACAAACAACTGCATTGGCGTTCTTGTACCCAAGATTGAGCGAAAGCGACAAAGCGTTTTAGCGCTATTCGATCGACGGGAAATCCCTACCTCACGTTGTCGTTCATCGCGAAAGAGTTCTTCATGGCGCAGCTCGTGGTGTAGAGCACCTTGCCCAGTAGAGCATCGGTCTCCACGCGCACAAGCTCGGCGAAAGTCTCATTGGCGCGGGCAAGCTCGGCAGGCACCTCGGCCTCGGGCAGAGCGGCTACGGCAGCGTCGACGTCATGGATCTGCTTGTGGCCCATGCCACCGACCTTCTCCTGGTAGTCCTCCACGGCGCGGCCGCACTCATGAAAACGGACGTCGGCCAGCGCGCCGATCAGGCGGTTGGCCCAGTAGAAGTTTTCGGAC
>DBGBJN010000201.1:0-6755 GCA_048449885.1 Collinsella sp. | reverse complement strand
GCTTGCCAAGCAGGCCACCGGCGCCTGCCTGGTCAAGCAGGGCGACACCACGATGCTCGACACCGTGGTCGTCTCCAAGGAGCGCAAGAACTACGACTTCTTCCCGCTGACCGTCGACTTCAACGAGAAGATGTACGCCGCCGGCCGCATCCCGGGTGGTTACCTCAAGCGTGAGGGCCGTCCCAGCGAGAAGGCCACGCTCACCGCGCGCATGATCGACCGCCCGATTCGCCCGAGCTTCCCGGACGGCTTCCGCAACGAGGTGCACATCGTCGCCACCTCGCTCGTCGCCGATCAGGTCAACCCCTTCGACGTCATCAACGTCATGGGTGCTTCTCTGGCCATGACGCTCGGCGGCGTGCCCTTCGAGGGCCCGCTTGCCTGCGTGCGCATCGGCCGCAACGTGGAGACCGGCGAGTTTATCGTCAACCCCACCTATGAGGAGCGCGAGAACTCCGACCTGGACCTGGAGCTGGGCGGCTCTGCCGACTTCATTTCGATGGTCGAGGCCGGCGCCGAGGAGATCTCCGAGGACGATATGCTCGCCGCTATGAAGTTTGGCCAGGAAGCCCTTGCTGCCTTCTGCCAGGCTCAACACGAGTTCGTCGCCGAGTGGGAGCAGGTCAACGGCCCCATCGTCAAGAAGGAGTACCCGCTCGATCAGCCCGTCGAGGAGGTCCAGGAGCGCATCTTCGCCCACTACGACGAGATGGCAGCTGCCCTTCGCGACGCCGACAAGCTCTCTCGTATCGGTAAGGTCGAGGCTCTGAAGGAGTCCATCCGCGCCGAGTTTACCGAGGAGGAGCAGGCCGCTTGGGAGCGCGAAATCCCCGTGGCGCTCAAGAAGCTCGAGAAGAAGGCCATGCGCACCATGGTCGTCGAGACCGGCGAGCGCGTCGACGGCCGTGCCGCCGATGAGATTCGTCCCATCATGGTGAAGGATAACTATCTGCCGCTCGTTCACGGCTCCGGCCTGTTCCAGCGTGGCCAGACCCAGGTGCTCTCGGTTCTTTCGCTTGGCATGCTCAATGAGGGCCAGCGTCTGGATACCATCGAGCCCACCGAGGGCAAGCGCTACATGCACCACTACAACTTCCCGCCGTTCTGCACCGGCGAGACCGGTCGCATGGGCAGTCCCAAGCGTCGCGAGATCGGTCACGGCAACCTTGCCGAGCGCGCCCTGCTTCCGGTGCTCCCCGACGAGAACGAGTTCCCCTACGCCATCCGCGTCGTCTCCGAGGTCATGGAGTCCAACGGCTCCTCTTCGATGGCTTCGACCTGCGGTTCCACGCTCGCCCTTATGGACGGCGGCGTGCCCATTAAGCGCCCGGTCTCCGGTATCGCCATGGGCCTGATCCAGGAGGAGGGCAAGACCGTGGTCCTGTCCGATATCCAGGGTCTCGAGGACTTCCTGGGCGACATGGACTTTAAGGTCACCGGTACCACCGAGGGCATCACCGCTCTGCAGATGGACAACAAGGCCACCGGTCTTACCTTCGACATCCTGGCCCGCGCCCTGCAGCAGGCCAAGGAGGGTCGCGCCTTCATCCTGCAGAAGATGCTCGATGTGATCCCTGAACCGCGCCACACCACGCGCAGCACTGCCCCGCGCATCGTTTCCATCCAGGTTCCGACCGACAAGATCCGCGACGTCATCGGTTCCGGCGGTAAGGTCATCCGCGGCATCCAGGACGAGACCGGCGCCTCGGTCGACATCCAGGAGGACGGCACCGTCTTTGTCGGCGGTACCGGCGAGTCCGTCGACCAGGCTGTCGAGCGCATCAAGCTCATCATCAAGGTTCCCGAGCCGGGCGAGGAGTACACCGGTCGCGTGGTCTCCATCCAGCCCTTCGGCGCCTTCGTGAACCTGCTGCCCGGCAAGGATGGCCTGCTGCACATCTCCCGCGTCGCCAAGGGCCGCGTGGAGAAGGTCGAGGACGTCCTCAACGTCGGCGACGAGGTCAAGGTCGTCGTCATCGAGGTCGACGATCGCGGTAAGATCTCGCTCGATCGTCTTGACAAGCCCGAGGCCCCGGCTCGCGCCGAGGGTGCCTCCGAGGGCGACGGCGAGCACTTCCAGCGCCGTGAGCGTCTGCGTCGCGAGCGCTCCGAGCGCAGCGACCGTCCGCGCCGTCCCGGCGACAACGGAGGCCGCAAGCCCCGCCGTCACCACGACGCCGAGTAACAGCTCCACATAAGCAGTTCAACAAGGGCGACTCCGCAATGGGGTCGCCCTTTTGCTTGCGCCCGGGAGGGACGCATATGAAGTTTATCGCGAGTTCCGCACGAACAGGAGGCCACTTAATGTGGCCTCCGTCGTGAGCAGGACTGTAGAGCAGGAAACTTCATCAGTGCCCGCCCCACGGGAAACCGGCGGGATGGACCAGTTCAGATGGGGCTTTGATGCATGGGTGGTCTGTTGTTGTGCAAATGGGTATCATACTGTGGTTATTGCGTCGACTCTATGATGCATGTTTGTACGTTCCCGGCGGTCGGTTTGCCAGAAGCGCCCCGTCGGTTGTTCCAGACCCGTTTCGAAGAAAGGAAACCACACTAACCTATGGCAGCTAAAAAATCATCTCCCTTGAAGATCATCCCGCTCGGCGGCCTTGACGGCATCGGCAAGAACATGACGGTCTTCGAGTGTGGCGACGACATGGTGCTCGTCGACGCCGGTCTCATGTTCCCCGACGACTCCCAGCCCGGTATCGACCTGGTGCTTCCTGACTACACCTACGTTCTTGAGAACGAGGAGAAGCTCCGCGGTATCGTCGTCACCCACGGCCACGAGGACCACACCGGTTCGCTTCCGTATCTGCTGCAGGACCTCAACAATAAGGTGCCCATCTTCTCGAGCAAGCTGACGCTTGGCTTTATCGAGGGCAAGCTTTCTGAGTTCCGCATCCGCGCACCCAAGTTCCGCGAGGTCAAGGGCGGCAGCCATGTCAACCTCGGCGGCATCTCGCTCGACTTCTTCTCGATGACGCACTCCATCCCCGGCGCTCTGGGCGTGTTCATCCGCACCAATCAGGGCACCGTTATGCACACCGGCGACTTTAAGCTCGACCAGACGCCCATCGACGGCGTCACGCCCGACTATGCCGCTATCAGCCGCTTTGCCAAGCAGGGCATCGACCTGCTGCTGTCCGACTCCACCAATGCAACGGTTCCCGGCTTTACCAAGTCCGAGGCCGAGGTTGGACCCAACCTGCTGCACGCCATCAAGAACGCCCCGGGTCGCGTGTTCGTCGCGTCGTTCTCGAGCCACATCCATCGTTTGCAGCAGATCTGCGATGCCGCCCGCAAGTGCGGCCGTAAGGTCGTTGTGACCGGTCGCTCCATGCTCACGAACACCCGCGTGGCGCGTGAGCTGGGCTACCTCAACATCGACGATGCCGATATCATCGATGCCTTCGACATTGATAACCTGCCCGACGACAAGATCGTCGTCATGTGCACCGGTTCGCAGGGCGAGCCGCTGTCGGCCCTGTCCCGCATGGCCAACGGAGAGCACAAGACGCTCTCCATCCACGAGGGCGATACCGTTATCCTCTCGGCAACTCCTGTTCCCGGCAATGAGAAAGCCGTCCAGCAGGTCGTCAACAGCCTGGCCAAGCTCGGTTGCGACGTGTGGGATAAGAACCGCGCTCTTGTCCACGTCTCGGGCCACGGTAGCCAGGAGGAGCTCAAGCTCCTGATGGCCATGGCCAAGCCCACGTACTTTATGCCGGTTCATGGTGAAGCCGTGCATCTGCGCGCCCATGCCCAGCTGGCTCGCAAGATGGGCATCAAGGACGATCATATCTTTATCCTCGATAACGGCGACACGCTCGAGATGCGCGGCGGTATCGTCAAACGCGGTACGCCCGTCGAGTCCGGTGTCGTTTACGTCGACGGCCTGCGTATCGGCGATACCGACCCCATCGTCTTGCGCGATCGTCAGAAGCTTGCTAATGACGGTATGGTTACCGCTGTTGCCATCGTCTCGCTCAAGCACAAGAAGATCGAGGCCATCGAGTTCTCGGGTCGCGGCGTCTCGTTTGCCATCGACGACCAGTTCTCCGAGGATGCCTCCGCGTCCATTATGAAGACGATCGAGAAGGGCAAGTTTAGCTTTACGAGCAGCGGCTCCGATGCCATTCGCAAGGCCGTGCGCGATTCGCTCTCCAACTTTATTTGGAGCCGTACGCGCACCCGTCCGATGATCATCCCGGTCGTCATGGAGGTTTAGTTTGGCGCGCGGATCTGCACAAAACGCCAAAGGCAATAAGACCAATAACCAACCGGCATCTGCTAAGGGTGCCGGTTCCCATCTGCGTGCCAATAAGGGCCACGAGGCGGACTTTGACGATTTTGAGCCCTTGGTCGAGCCCTCGGCCAACCGCGATATCGCCGGCGTGGTGATAGCCGTTTTGGCGATTGCGTCCTTCATTGCCGTGATTTCGCCGGCGACCGCTCCCGTTACGGCTGCGGTTGCCGGTTTCTACCACCTGGGCTTTGGTCTGGGCGCCTACGTGCTGCCGATCGTCATTTTGCTGTTTGCCGCCACGCTCTTTTTAGGCGAGGACTCGCCGCTCAACGTGCGCTCTGTTGCGGGCGGCGCCGTGGTCTTTATCGCCGTCGTCTCCATTCTTTCGCTGATGGTGCCGGGTACGAGCGACTCGTGTGACCTTATGTTCACGCCGCAAAATTTGTCCGCCTCGGGTGGCTACATCGGTGCGTTTATTGCGAGTGCGCTGCAGAATGCCCTGGGTAAGCCTATCGCGATGGTAGTCCTGTTGGGCCTTGTCGTCGTGGGCTTGGTCATCATCGGCTTTTCGGTTGGCGGCGTTTTGCGCTCTGCTCGCGACCGCGCGGCCGATTTTGCCGAGCGCCGTCGTGCCGATGTTAACGCAAGTCCGTGGGGTGACGACGAAGCCCTGTCGGTGCCCGGCGTTGCCCGTCCGCACCTGAGCATTCTTCGTCAAAAGGGCTCCGATGCTGCCGTGACCACGGTCATGGGCAACGATGTGGACCCGGTTTTGGACAATGACGACGAGGACGAGGATCCGTTTGTCGACGTATCCGATGCCGTGGAGGCCGAGCGCGCTAAGACGACGCTGCTGCCGCGCCGCCATGCCAAGAATGGCAAGGCTGCGCCTAAGCTCAATACGAGTGAGCCCGACCCGTCCTGGTCCGATAGCGAGATTGAGCTTACCGAGGGCGATGACGGGGACGACGAGGCTCCGATTGAGACCGCAAAGACAACTTTGCTGCCGCGTCGCCATGCAAAGCGCGACCAGGTAACAGGCCAGCTTTCGATGGAAGACGACCCCGATAAGATCGACGAGTCCGAGCCGCCGTTTGCCGTGAATCCTGTCTCGGCAGCACCTCAGATTCCCGACTTCTTGAAGCATCCCAAGGTTGCCGATGCGCCTGCCTCGAGTGCCGTCGAATCGGCTGCGGCTAGCGATGGGGGAGCGGACGGTGGCGCCGCAGATAACGAGGGCGAAGAAGAGGACGGCCTCAAGCTTCCGCCGCTCGAAATCCTGCATGCCAACCCGCAGTCGGCTTCCGCCGCGTCTTCGGACAAGGAGTTGGAGCAGACCGCTGAGTCACTGCAATCCACCTTGCTTGAGTTTGGCCGCAGTGCCCGCGTGGTCGGCTGGATCGCCGGCCCCATGTGACGACCTTTAAGCTGCAACCTGGCGAGGGCGAGCGCGTGAGCAAGATTTCGAGCCTCGAGGACGATATCGCGCTTTCGCTCGCTGCTCAGTCGGTGCGCATCTTTGCCCCGATCCCCGGTACCTCGCTTGTGGGTATCGAGATTCCCAATCGCAAGCGCCAGAACGTCAACCTGGGCGACGTGCTTCCCTATGTGAAGGGCGGTCCGCTCGAGCTGGCCATCGGTCGAGATGCCGAGGGCACGCCGGTCGTCGCTGACCTCGCCAAGATGCCCCACCTGCTGATCGCCGGCACGACCGGTTCTGGTAAGTCGGTGATGATCAATTCCATCATCACGACCCTGCTCATGCGAGCCCTTCCCGAGGACGTTCGCCTGATCATGGTCGACCCCAAGCGCGTCGAGCTTGCGGGCTATAACGGTTTGCCGCATCTCTATGTGCCCGTGGTGACCGAGCCCAAGCAGGCCGCGAGCGCTCTGCAATGGGCCGTGTCCGAGATGGAGCGTCGCCTGAAGGTCTTCGAGCGTCTCAACGTGCGTAAGATCTCGACCTACAACGAAAAGCAGGCCGCCGGCGAGTTTGAGCATTACGACAACCCGCCCCAAAAGATGCCCTATCTGGTCATTATCATCGACGAGCTTTCGGACCTGATGATGGTCGCCGGCAAGGATGTCGAGGCCTCGATCGTTCGTATCGCCCAGCTGGGCCGTGCCGCCGGTATACACCTTATCGTGGCTACGCAGCGCCCCAGCTCCAACGTGGTGACGGGCCTCATCAAGGCCAACATCACCAACCGTATCGCCTTTAACGTCGCCACGGGCATCGACTCGCGCGTCATTATTGACCAGATGGGTGCCGAAAAGCTCACCGGTTTGGGCGACATGCTGTTCTCCAAGGTCGACTGGGGCAAGCCTCGCCGTATCCAGGGCTGCTTTGTCTCGGATGACGAAATCAACGAGATTGTCGAGTTCGTCAAGTCGCAGAGCGAGCCCGACTACCACGAGGAGATTCTGTCTGCCGTGGCGCCCGCTTCCATGTCCATGGCGGGTGGCGGCGGTATTGTCCGCACCGGAGTAGCCGAGCCGCAAGACG
>DBGBJN010000200.1:0-10557 GCA_048449885.1 Collinsella sp. | reverse complement strand
AAAAGCGGCACCAAAATATTGGCACCCGGGATGGAGGACATCTTAAAGAACGGCTCCTTTGCCGCCGGCGCCTCCACCGCAGTCGATTCACTCATATATATCTCCTTTGGATGCATGCGAATCGTAGCCGCACGCGCCTATGTCAGAAAGAAGGCGACGGTCCCGAGTCGCAGGAGCCGTCGCCGAATAATCATCGCGAGGTATTACCCGTCCAGGACGATGCCGCCGTCGCAGTCACCGATCTCGCCGTTCACGAAGCTGGCGAGGTCGGAGGCAAAGAAGAGCACCATCTGCGCAGGCTCGCTGGCCTGGGCGGCACGGCCCAGAGGAATACCGTTGATGATGCGCTGAGAGTTCTCGTCAGAGAGGATCGAGGTCATATCGGTAAGCGTGAGCGACGGGCATACAGCGTTGCAGCGAACGCCAAACTTGCCGCCTTCCTTGGCGACTGCCTTGGTTAGACCGTTAACACCGGCCTTGGAGCTCGCGTAAGCCGCGGTGCCGAGCAGGCCGCCGCCGATCTTGCCAGCAACAGAGCTCACGTTGACGATAGTGCCGGCATGGGCCGCCTTAAAGTGCGGGTACACGGCGTTCATCATGGTAAAGGTGCCGTTGAGGTTGATGTCGATGGTACGGCGCCACTCGGTGTCATCGATCTCGTCGAACTTCTTGGTGCTGATGACGCCAGCGCAGTTGATCAAGATGTTGGTTTGCGGCAGGTCTGTAAAAATCTGCTCGACGGTCTCGCGCGCCTTGGGCGCATCGGCAACATCGAGCTGATAGAACTTGTTGCCCTCGCCAAGCTCGGCCACAGCGGCCTCGCCCTTAGCAGCGTTCCTTGCGATGAGCGCGACGTGTCCGCCGCCCGCAACGATACCCTTGGCGATCTCGAGGCCAATGCCCTGAGTGCCACCGGTAACGATCGCGGTTTTACCCGTGAAGTCAAATGCCATGACTCCATCCCCCTTTATGTAAGGTGTCTCCTTGCGGGAAGTTGGAGCATCGCACGTGGCGATTATATGAGTCCCAGTCGTCATGGTGGTGACAACCCCTCGCCTAACCGCGTGCATAATAGTTCTTTGAAACGCTTCAGCAATTGAATGATTTTAAGTCTTAATGCACTCTTAATATTGCCTAGCGGCCAAGTAGATTTTTGGGACATGCCTAGAAATCTACCGAATGGAATGCTTGGGCGGGGGTATCATCTTTCACCGAAAATAGTTTCTAGTGTTAGGGGTTTTCGGTGGAAGATACCGATTTCCATGAGCTTGGGCGTCAGCTCTTTACCGAGTTTGGCAGCATGCACCAGCGCGTTTCGCGCTTTGCCGACCAGGCTCTGGGTGGCGAGATGGCCGTCATGCGCGCCCTCATACTCGCCGGCGGTTCGCTCACGCCGAGCGAACTCGCCGATCGTGCCTGGGTCTCGAGCGCCCGCATCGCCAATATCCTGCGCGCCCTCGAGGCCAAGGGCTGGGTCGAGCGCGAGCACTCAAAGACCGACCGTCGTCGCGTACACGTCACGGTGACCGACAAAGGATTCCAGGTTATCGAAATCAAACGTCGGGAATTCGAGGACCGCACCGCGGCCTTCCTCGAGCAGCTCGGCGAAACAGATACCCAAGAGATGGTGCGTCTTCTAAGGCGTGCCAACGAAATTATCGACCGCAATCAAGAAAGGAGAGATGCCGAATGAGGATTCTCAAGCTCTTTAAAAAGCATATCCTGGCACTGTTCGCAGCTATCGTACTTATCGTAATCAGCTGCAACGCCGATCTGGCGCTGCCTACCTATATGAGCGACATCGTCGACGTGGGTGTGCAGCAAGGCGGCATCGCGTCGCCCGTACCCGACACCATCCGCGCCGAATCGCTCGACGACCTCGAACTCTTTATGAGCGCCAAGGACGCCAAGGCTGTGGAGGCCGTGTTTAGCAAGGCTGACAAAAACGACATTCGAACGTACGAGGGCACCGAGGAAGAGCGTGCCGATGGAGGCAAGATTGCCGGCATTATGAGCCTGCCTGAGACCGTCGTGCTCGCCTTCAACCAGGGCATCGACGCCGAATCCATGGGCGACATGACCGGCACGTCCAGCGAGAAAGACAGCGACGCCGCCCAGACCATGCCCACCCCCGAGCAGATGGCGGCGATGACGCCCGAGCAGCTCGCCGAGATGCAGCAAAAAGCCGCAGCGGCGCAGAACATGCAAAAGCAGATTGATGCCGACGGCGGTAAGATCACCATGAAGGGCCTGCGTCTAGGCGTTGAAGGCGGCCTAATCGACCAGGGCAAGCTCGTCGAGGGCGCCAACGATATGGCAGACAAAATGGGCTCCATGTCGGGCTCCATCGTGACCCAGCGCGCCGTGACCTACGTACAAGAAGAGTACAAAGCGCAGGGCATCGACCCCGCCGACGTGCAGAACGCTTACCTGAGCCGCATGGCGACCACGATGTTTGGCCTGTGCCTGGTGTCGCTCGTCGCCACCATCCTGACCGGTGCCGTGGCTTCGCGCACCGCCTGCTCCATCGCCCGCGACCTGCGCCGCGAGACCTTCGACAAGGTTATGCACTTCTCGCCGGCCGAGGTGGGCAAGTTTAGCCAGGCCTCGCTCATCACCCGCTGCACCAACGACATTCAGCAGATCCAGATGGCCGCAACCCTGTTTATCCGCATGTGCCTGATGGCCCCCGTCATGGGCATCGTCGCTGTCATGCGTGTCCTGGCTAACCACACCGGCCTGGAGTGGACCATCGCCGTGGCCATCATCGCGGTTTCGGCCGTTGTCGGCGTGCTCATGGGCCTCACCATGCCCAAGTTCAAAAAGATGCAGAGCTTTGTGGACCGCGTGAACCTTACCGCCCGCGAGCTGCTCGACGGCCTTATGCCCATTCGCTCGTTCAACCGCGAGGAGCATGAGCTCGAGCGTTTTAACAAGGCTTCGCTCGACCTGATGACCACGCAGCTCTACACCAACCGCGCCATGAGCTTTATGATGCCGCTCATGATGCTCGTCATGAACTGCATCACCGTGCTTATCGTCTGGTTTGGCGCGCAGGGCGTGTCCAACGGCGTGATGCAGGTCGGCAACATGATGGCGTTCATCTCCTACACCATGCAAATCGTCATGGCGTTTATGATCCTCACCATGGTTTCGGTCATCCTGCCCCGTGCCGAGGTCGCAGCCGAGCGCGTGGAAGAGGTCATCACCTGCCCCACGAGCATCAACGACCCCGTCTCGCCCAAACTGCCCGCGGCCAGCGCGCCGCGCGGCGAGCTCACCTTCCGCGACGTGAGCTTCCAGTATCCCGATGCCCGCGCCGACGTCATTAGCGGCGTGAACTTCACCACGCATGCCGGCCAGATGCTCGGCATCATTGGCTCCACGGGCTCGGGCAAGTCCACGCTCGTGCAGCTCATCCCGCGCCTGTACGACGTCACGGGCGGCAGCATTTCGCTCGACGGCATCGATGTGCGCGACATGACCCTTTCCGAGCTGCGCCGCCGTATCGGTTATATTCCGCAGCAGGGTCGCCTGTTCTCGGGCACCGTCGAGAGCAACCTTAAGTTTGCCGGCGACATGGTAAGCGATGATGACATGCGCCAAGCCGCGCGCATCTCACAGGCCAAGGACTTTATCGCCGAGCGCGAGGGCGGCTACGACTCCCCCATCAGCCAGGGTGGCTCCAATGTCTCGGGTGGTCAGCGCCAGCGCTTGGCCATCGCCCGCGCATTGGCCAAAAAGCCCGAGGTTGTGGTGTTCGATGACTCGTTTAGTGCCCTCGACTACAAGACCGACGCGCGCCTGCGCGAAGAGCTGGCCAAAAACGTTACCGACGCCGCGCTCGTGGTCGTGGCCCAGCGCATCGCAACCATCATGCACGCCGACCAGATCATCGTGCTCGACGACGGCCACGTGGTGGGCACCGGTACGCACGAGGAGCTGCTGCGCAGCTGCCCGGCGTACCTGGAGATCGCACAGTCGCAGCTTTCCGCCGAGGAGCTGGGGCTTACCCAAGAAGAAATTGCAGCCGTCACGGAAGGAGGCGAGCGCTAATGGCAGACGAGACCAAGACTCAGATTCCCAAGCCCACCCGCCAGCGTGGTCCCATGGGCCGCATGGGCGGCATGCGTCGCGGCGAAAAGGCCAAGGACTTTAAGGGCACCATGAGGCAGCTGCTCGGCTATATCGGCCAGCACAAGATTGCCGTGTTTACCGCCGTCGCCTTTGCCGTGTGCTCGGTCATCTTTAACATTGTGGGGCCCAAGGTGCTCGGCCAGGTTACCACCAAACTGTTCGAGGGCTTGGTCGCCAAGGTCAACGGCACCGGCGATGTCGACTTTGCCTGGATCGCCAAGACGCTCGGCTTTTTGCTCTGTCTGTATCTAGCGAGCTCTGCCTGCAGCCTGATCCAAGGCTGGCTCATGACCGGCGTCACGCAAAAGATCTGCTATCGCATGCGCAAGGAGATCGCCGCCAAGATCGCTGTCGTTCCGATGAGTTACTTCAACGGCCACAGCAAGGGCGATGTGCTCAGCCGCATCACCAACGACGTCGATACGCTGGGTCAGTCGCTCAACCAGAGCGTGACGCAGCTTATCACGTCGGTCACGCAGATTATCGGCGTGCTCATCATGATGCTCTCGATCAGCCTGCCGCTCACCGGCGTCACCGTGCTCACGCTACCGGCAGCCGCAATTATCTTGATGGTGATGATTCACTTCTCGCAGCCGTACTTCCGCGAGCAGCAGCAGGTCCTGGGCACCGTCAACGGCATCATCGAGGAGGACTTTGCCGGCCAGAACGTCATTCAAGTGTTCGACCGCGCCGAGGCCTCAATCGAGGAGTTCGACCGTCAAAACGACCGCCTCTTTATTAGTGGCTGGCGCTCGCAGTTCCTGTCGGGCCTGATGATGCCGCTTATGAGCTTGGTGGGTAACATGGGCTACGTGGGCGTTGTCGTGGTGGGCGCACAGCTCGCACTGACCGGCAACGCCACGCCCGGCGACATCCAGAGCTTTATCCAGTACGTTCGCAACTTTACGCAGCCCGTGCAGCAACTGGGCAACGTGAGCAACACGATGCAGTCGATGGCAGCCGCCACCGAGCGCGTCTTTGAGTTCCTGGCCGCGCCCGAGGAGGAGCAGAAAGCCGACGCGCAGATTCCCGAAAAGCGCCCCGGCCATGTGGAGTTTGATCACGTCAAGTTTGGCTATACGCCCGACAAGACCATCATCCACGACTTTAGCTGCGAGGCGCAGCCCGGCCAGACCATCGCCATCGTCGGTCCTACCGGCGCCGGCAAGACCACGCTCATTAAGCTGCTGCAGCGCTTCTACGATGTGGACGGCGGTTCGCTGCGCGTCGAGGGTGTCGACGTGCGCGACTGGGACCGCGCGGCGCTGCGCGGCGAGTTTGCCATGGTGCTACAGGATACCTGGCTGTTTAACGGCACCATCCGCGAGAACATCCGCTACGGACGCCCCGATGCAAGCGATGCCGAGGTCGAAGCCGCTGCACGCGCCGCACGCTGCGATCACTTTATCCATACGCTCGCCGGCGGCTACGACTTTATGATCAACGAGGAAGGCACCAACCTGTCGCAGGGCCAGCGCCAGCTCGTGACCATTGCCCGTGCCATTTTGGCCGACCGCCCGGCGCTAATTCTGGACGAGGCAACCTCCAACGTTGACACTCGTACCGAGGAGCTTATTCAGCGTGCCATGGATGCGCTGATGCAGGGCCGTACCAGCTTTGTTATCGCGCACCGCCTGTCCACGATTCGCAACGCCGACGTGATCTTGGTAATTCGCGACGGCGATATCGTCGAGAAGGGCACGCACGACGAGTTGCTCGCCCAGGGCGGCTTCTACGCCGATCTGTACAACTCGCAGTTCGACGAGGCGGCGTAAATTCTGCCGCGGGGAACGAATAACGCCCGAGAACGGGGGCGCAGGACAACCTGCGCCCCCGTTTTTGCTCTGCGGCCCTCAAACCGCCTCCCCTGGGACCTGATTGACAGCCCCTTCGAGGCCCCGTGGGCAAAAAATGGCAAATATGAGTACTGTTACCCTTTTAGTAACAGCCAAAACAGCCCCAAATGCCGTTTTCACGGCTTACACGCGTCCCTAAATTGAT
The DNA here is from genome assembly GCA_048449885.1 of Collinsella sp. Taxonomy (GTDB): domain Bacteria; phylum Actinomycetota; class Coriobacteriia; order Coriobacteriales; family Coriobacteriaceae; genus Collinsella. The sequence goes on along the minus strand of DBGBJN010000200.1, from coordinate 4,419 downwards.
CAAACAGCCCTATAGCGGACTTATATGTGTTTGCGTTAATGAACATATTTTGCTGTTATGTCTATTATTTTGCGAAGGCAATATGCTACTAAGCTAGCAACCGTACTCATATTTGGCATTTTTTGCCCACAGGGTGTTTCCTGGGGAACCGACAATAGCCTTAGGGTCCCGCGCGACGCCACTCCCTCCCGGTATCCGCCGACGTTCCCCCATATAAAACCTGCCAAAATAAACCTGTCCCTTTTGGCAGGTTTCGGGGTGGCAAGGGCTTGCACTTTAGCGTGCGACAGCGGATAATGCCGAGCATTCGACAATACGCTTATTGCTCTTTCTATAGATTGAGGAGACCCCTATGGCCATGGAATTCAAACGCAGGCTGCCGATCCCCATGGAGATCCGCGAGGAAATGCCACTTTCTGCCGAGCTTACCGCCAAAAAGCAGGCATTTGACGCCGAGGTCGCCAAAGTCTTTACCGGCGAGGACGCACGTAAGGTGCTCATCATCGGCCCGTGCTCTGCCGACCGCGAGGATTCGGTGCTCGAGTATATGAACCGACTGGCCAAGACCGCCGAAGAGGTCAAGGACAAGCTCATCATCATTCCGCGCGTCTACACCAATAAGCCGCGCACCAAGGGCACCGGCTACAAGGGTCTTCTGCACAACCCCAACCCCGAGGCTCCCGACGACCTGCTCGAGGGCGTCAAGGCCATCCGCCACATGCACCTGCGCGTCATCGAGGAGACCGGCTTCTTCACCGCCGATGAGATGCTCTACCCGTCCAACTACCAATACCTCGTTGACCTGCTGAGCTATGTTGCCGTGGGCGCACGCTCGGTCGAGAACCAGGAGCATCGCCTGGTGTCGAGCGGCATTTCGGTACCCGTCGGCATGAAGAATCCCACTGCCGGCTCCACCACCGTTATGCTCAACTCCATTTACGCCGCGCAGGCGCACCAGAGCTTCATCTTCCGCAACTGGGAGGTCGAGTGCGACGGCAACCCGCTCGCACACGCCGTTATGCGTGGCTACATCGGTCTCGATGGGCGCACCTACCCCAACTACCACTACGAACACCTGGAACGCCTGGCCGAACGCTATACCGAGCATGCCGGCTATGCCAATCCGGCAGCGGTCATCGACTGCAACCACGACAACTCGGGCAAGCGTCCGCTGGAGCAGTATCGCATTTGCAAGGAGGTGCTCGACAGCTGCCGCCGCAACGAGTCCATCTCCAAGCTGGTCAAGGGCTTTATGATCGAGTCCTACCTAGAAGACGGCAACCAGCCGGTCGACGGCGGCGTCTTTGGCAAGTCGATCACCGACCCGTGCCTGGGCTGGGAAAAGACCGACTACCTCATCCGCGAGATCGCGGAACGGGTGTAGGTTACGGCGTTTTACCAAACGCCGTAACGGCTCGACGCTGCGCCTTTGGTTCCGCCGTTCTAACGAACGGCGGACCGCTCGACGCTGCAAACGCCCCTAAGCGAGCAATCTGACGTTCAATCGTCGGTTGCGTACCGAAGTACGCTTCCCTCCTCTTTCACGTCACCTTGCTCGCTTAGGGGCGTTTTCGCTGACTTATGCTCAACCTACGATAATTCCAAACTGGGTGAGTTACTCACTGTAGCGGGTGGCTATGGCGGCTCGAGGGTAGTCATTGGGGACGTTCTTGTTTGACTAGTCGTTTAAGAACGTCCCCAACGACTACCTGCCAAAAAGGGACAGGTTTATTTTGGCAGGTTTTATCTGGGCAAACGTCCAAACCGACGTAAGGGAGTTGCCTTCCCTCGTGGCGGTCTTCTAGCAGAAAAACCAAGTGAGTAGGTTTTTTGCAGAAGGCCGAGCACGCCCTAAAACGCCACAGCTCTGACCTGCAGTTTTATAGATCATTTGTCGCGATGTGCTCGGCAGGTTCAAAAAAGTCTACTCACTTGTATCTGAGACGCACCAGATTGGCAAAAACCGCCGCGAAAGGGCCCCTGGTCCCTTCGCGGCGGTCATACGCCTCTAATTTTGCGACGGTTTTGCCCGCTTGTTACTCGCTGTAGCGGGTAGCGATGGCGGCTCGCACCATGCCGGTGCTCATGAGGTAGGTCACCAGGAAGTAGCCACCGTATGCTGCCAGGAAAATCGCACAGGTGAGGCCCACGGTGCCGCCGATGCTCATATTTCCGAAAATGCTCACCAGCTCGATGATCACCTTGAGTGCCACAAAGGAGTGCGCCAGGCCCACTGCCAGCGGGAACAGGAAGAATACCGCTTGCTGTGCCATCACCGAATGGCGAATCTGGCGGTCGTCACAGCCAATCTGCGCCAGCACACGATAGCTGCGGCTGCCGTCGGCCACGTTGGAGAGTTGCTGAATCGACAGAATCGCCGCGCATGCAACGACCAATACAAAGCCGATGTAGATGGCTAGGTAGCTAATAAGACCGTTCATTTGCGCTGCTTGCGCGTACATCTCGGAGCGTGTGATGAAGGTTCCCCACGACCCCGGCTCCTTGCCGTCAACGAGCAGATTGTCGAGCACAGTGTATTTAATACTCTCGTCTGCCTCGGTCGTATCCATCCCCTGTTTGTAGTTAACGAGCAGACTACTGGAATACGGCTGCAGATTAAGTTGGGACAACAGCTCGTCGGCAACGACGACGGTACCCCCATTACTGCCCATCGCCGAGTTGGCGATGGCCGCCGTATCTTCGTCCGACTTATCGGTTGCGGGCTTGAGCGTATGCCCGCCCAAGGTAAGGGTATGGCCGCCAGCCATATACTTGGTGTACAGGTCGACCAGCTCGCCGCCCATATCACACGTGAGCAGATACTGGTCGTGACCGATGTGCACCGGCTCCTTGCCCATCATCTGGCGCAGTTTGTTGTACTGACTTGCCGGCGTCACAGACAGGCCTGTCATGTCGGCATTGCTACCCCCGAACGCCTTGGGAAGCTTTTCGCCCATGGTCTTGCACATCTCACTTGGGGTCACCGAAGGATCCGAGCCGCCAAGCGGGTAACTCAGATACGAATCGATCTGCACATGCTCACCGGCAACATCGGCGATATTGACCTTCTTGCCGGTCTCGTCGTTGTTGTCCGCCGACTTGCCTTTAATACCGTCTGCAACGTTATCGGGGTCGACACGATCGCCGTGCCATGCGGAGTACAAATCGACCGTACTATCGGCCAGCACCATGCGATCGGCTTCAGACGGATTGATGTACTCTTTGTAGAAGTCGAGCGTATCGGGCGTGTAATAGATATACGTCTGCGACATGTCGGCCGGATTATAGCGCTCCAGGTTTTCGTTCATCACGTTGGCAATCGACATACCGCACGTCACCGAGGTGATGGCCAAAAACAGGAGCATCGCGATGACGCCCATCGAAAAGCACACCGTATTAACCTTGGCCGCAAGCTGGCGCACGGTAAACATATTGAGGCCGCGCCAATACACGCTGCGCAGGCTCTGCAGCAGCTTGATAAGCATGCCCGAGAGTCCCCAGAACAGCGCAAAGGTACCCACGGTAACCATAGCGGTTGTAATGCCAAACTGGCTCATGGCCTCTTGCAGCTTGCTGTCCGTCGCGGTTAGCGGGAACCCATCACGTAGCAGACGGTAATAGGCCACGCCCACCAGCACCACGCCCACGGCAAAGATGGCAATCGCGATCCAGGGGTTGCGTGTCTTGATGCTCTCGTTGCGACGCTCGGCACCCATGAGCTCAATGAGCTTAGTGCGACGAACGGCGCGCAGGTTCAGCAGTAACGTGAGTGCGAACATCACGAGCATGCAGACAAGGGTCAGGTTGAACGCATGCACCGAGAAAAAGAAGTGGAAATTGGCGATCTGTGTCTTAAAGAGCGAGGCCGTAAAGAACGTCATGAGCTGGGAGAGCCCCACGCCCAGCACAATGCCGGCGACAAAGGCCACGACCGATACTATCACGGTCTCGAGCGCCATGATCGTGGCGACGCGCCCGCGCCCCATGCCGAGCACCTGGTACAGGCCAAACTCCTTCTTGCGGCGTTTCATGATGAAGTTATTGGCATACACCATCAAAAAGGCCATAACACCGGCCAAAAAGTACGTCAGGTCGCCGAGCATGCTGCCCATTACCTGCGCCAAGCCCTTTTCATCGATTCCGGCGATGTCAACCTGCATCGAGATGGTGTTAAAGGCATAGAAGACCGTGACGCCCAGGGTGAGCGTCAAAAGGTAGACGCGGTAGTCGCGGCCGGCGCGGCGGACGTTACCCCAAGCGAGTTTACAGAGCATCGGAGCCCTCACCGCCCATCATGGCAACGACCTCCATAATGCGGTCGAAGAACTCTCGGCGGTCGGTGTCGCCGCGGCGCAGCTCGGTGAAAATCTTGCCGTCGCGAATAAACAGCACACGGCTCGTGTAGCTGGCGGCAAAGCT
>DBGBJN010000199.1:0-11203 GCA_048449885.1 Collinsella sp. | reverse complement strand
ACCGACAGACACTATGACCCAATCCGAGGGCACTAAAAAGATAGGAGCCCCCGCTCGTGACCGCGGGTCGGGGCTGCGACAATGATGTTGAAGTGCCATAGGCGCAGCCGCGCCGCAACGAGGTTGGGAGGCTCCCATGCCAAAGTATTCTACCGCGTTCGGGATGGACGTCCACCTGAGGTCGACCACCGTCTGCGCCCTCGACGCGGACACCGGCGAGGCCGTGACGAGGAGGTTCCCCGGCAACCCCTGGGGCGAGATCGCCGGGTGGATGGATGGGTTCCCCGGGCCGTCGCTCGCGGCCTACGAGAGCGGCTACCTCGGCTTCGCCCCGCAAAGGGAGCTCGCCGGGCTCGGCGTCGAGTGCGTCGTCGCCGCGGTCTCGAAGATCCCCAGGTCGGCCGCCGACTCGGCCTCCAAGAACGACAGGAACGACGCCGCCAGGATGGCCAAGGCGATACTCGCCCACGACATCTCCCCCGTATGGATCCCCTCCCCCGAGGTCGAGGGCATCAGGGACCTCGCCGGCGCCTACGACGGGGCGACCGCGCGCCTGGCGACCGCCAAGCAGCGGCTGCTCGCCTTCCTCGCAAAGCGAGGGTTCGTCTACGGCGGCACCACGCCCGCCGGCAACCCGAGGAAGTACTGGACCTACGACTTCCTGAGGTGGCTCGACAAGGTCAGGCCGGAGGACGATGGCGGGGTTCGGACGCTCGCCGCCCTGAGGAACGAGGTCGAGGCCGCAGCGGAGGCCCGGGCGGACCTGCTCTCCGAGTACAGGGCCGCCGTGGATGCCAGCCCGATCGCCGCGGAGGTGGCCGCCCTCCAGTCGATCAAGGGCTGCGCCTTCGCGCTGGCCGCAGCCTTCTCGGCCGAGGTCGGCGACTTCACGAGGTTCCGTTCCGGAAGGCAGGTCACGGCCTATTTCGGCCTCGCGCCGAGCCAGAGGTCGAGCGGCGACTCCGTGCGGCTCGGAGGCATCAGCGGCGCGGGCAACGCGCTCGTGAGGAAGCTGGCCGTTGAGGGTTCATGGTGCTACGCCGCGGCACGGCACCAGCCGAAGCTCATGCCAAGGGACACGGGCGTGCCCCTCGAGATAAGGATGCACGGGAGGAAGGGGTCCGAGCGGCTCCTGCGGCGGCGCGAGGAGATGCTCGCCCGCGGCATGCCCGCGGCGAAGGCCAACGCGGCCACCGCGGCCGAGCTCGTGAGGTGGCTTTGGGCCCTCGGCATGATGTGCCGGGAGGGCGCGGAATAGACATAGCCCCCGTCCCGGCGAGCCGGGCGGCCTTCGGGGATACCCCCTATTTCGCTGTGCGCGCGGAGCCCTCCGCATGCGCCTCGACAGACTTGGGGAACCCCGCCGAAGGAATGGAGTGCGGGCCGACAGAACGGTATCCGCGGATATGAGACTGAGCCGAAGGCGTCGATGACATGCCGGGGGCGGACCGGGACGGGTTAACGGCAGGCCCCGCCGACCGATTGCAAGCGGTCGGCGGGGCCATTGTGGCTCTTGACAGAGGATTGGGTCATATGAGCGAGCGGGCACCAGAGCGAACAGATTGGCATGAAAAGAGGGCGGCATTGACCTTCTGGTCATGCCACCGAAGTTGAAAGGCAGATTGCCGCTCTGGCGGGTTTGCAGCGTCAACTGGTTACGCGGTTTGGTAAAACCGCGTAACTCTAGTAGTTGGCTTCGTAGCCGTTGCCGTCGCCGGTGGGCTCTTCGTAGTAGTCCGAATCGCTCGAATCGCTTGAGTCATCGGAATCGTCAGAGCTGACCGATGAGGTTGCGGTACCGTTTGCGTAGTCGTCAGACGTGTTGTTGTTCAGGTCGCCGATCGTAGAGCTGGAACCGTCGGAAAGACCCATGGTGTTGGGACCCTTGGGATCCTTGCCGGCATCGACGCGCTCCATCATTTCCTTGAGCTCGTCCTCGTAGACAAAGACGTAGCTCACACCGTCAATCATGGTGCTGTCGTCGGCGTACGAGGGCAGGTTGGCCGAGTAGATACCGTCGACATCCATACCGCGCATGGCGTTGACCGTAGCCACGATATCCTGAACGCTCATATCGGTTACGAGCATATCGGACAGCGAATTAACCAGGCCAAAGATCTTCGTGGCATCGAAGTTATTGAGAATCTGGTTGGCAAGGGCGCCAAGCACCTGACGCTGGTGGCGCATGCGCGTGTAATCGCCGTCGGCATAGGTGTAGCGGCAGCGGGCATAGGTAAGGGCGGTGGCGCCGTCCATATGTTGCTGACCAGCGGTAATCTTAATATCCAGGTGCTCGGGGTCGTCAACATCATCGGTTGCGTTAATGTCGATACCGCCAACCGAATCAATCAGCGCCTGCATACCGTCGAAGCTGACCTCGGCATAGTGGGAAATCTGAACACCGCACAGCTCGTTGACAGCCTCGACCATGGCCTCGGCGCCGCCAACGGTATGGCAGGCGTTGATCTTCATGGTCTCGCCCTTGTACTCGACCTTGGTGTCGCGCGGAACGGAAATGAGCGTCGCCTGCTTTTGCGTGGGGTCGATGCGTGCCAGGATAATCGAGTCGGCACGATACGTATCCTCGCCCGGACGGCCGTCGGTGCCAAGAAGCAGCACGTAGAACGGATCCTTTGCCTCATCGGTGTCAACCAGAACCCGACGCAGATTGTCGGTAATGACATTAGAATCGCCGAGCTTGCCCATAATGGTGGCAAACCACAGGCCGGCAGCGGTAGTGGCACTCAGCAGCACGCCAAGCACGACAATGAGCGCGACGTGACGAATCGTGTGGCTACGACGACGTTGACGAGCGCGCTCGGAATAGCGAGCCACGTTATCGCGACTGTAGATCTTGGCCTGCGCACCAGTTGAGGGTCTTCGAGCGGTGGTATCCGCGAGGGGCTTTTTATTAAACATAGGCAACCTGTATTAGTAGATGACGGGATCGGGGACGGTAGCATGCTCGACATGCGCGCCGAGCGCCTGCAGCTTTTCGACAAACTGCTCGTAGCCGCGTTTGATGTGATGGATGGCCGAAACCTCGGTCGTCCCGTCGGCGATCAAGCCCGCTACGACGAGGGCCGCTCCGCCACGCAGATCGGGCGAGGTAACCTGTGCACCCGAGAAGCCCTTGACGCCATGAATCATGGCATGATGGCTCTCGATACGAATGTCGGCACCCATGCGCACCAGCTCAGAGGCAAACATAAAGCGATTCTCGAAGATGTTCTCGGTAATAACGGAACTGCCGTCGGCAAGGGCGGAGAGCACCATAATCTGCGCCTGCATGTCCGTCGGAAAGCCGGGGAACGGAAGCGTCTGGATGTCGACCGGCTTGATACGCTCGGCACGGTTCACATGGACGCCATCCTCGACGCGCTTGCAGTCGATACCCATGAGCTCCATCTTCTTGAGCACCATGCCCAAGTGAATGGGGCAAAAGCCCGTGACATCGACACCGCGATCGTCGGCCATCAGCGCACCGGCGACGATAAAGGTACCGGCCTCGATGCGGTCGCCCACTACGCGATGGGTAACAGGATGCAACTCTTCCACGCCCTCGATGGTCACGACAGGCGTACCGGCGCCGACAATCTTAGCGCCCATCTCGTTGAGCATGTTGGCGAGATCGACGATCTCGGGCTCGCGGGCGGCATTGTCGATAACAGTGGTGCCCTGTGCGCGCACAGAGGCCATGATGAGGTTCTCGGTCGCACCGACGCTGGCGAACTCGAGCGTGACGGTGGTACCGCGCAGACCTTGGGGCGCATTAGCGTTGATGTAACCGTGGGCGGTATCGAACTCAACGCCCAGGGCCTCAAGACCAAGAATGTGCATATCGATCTTGCGAGCACCCAAGTTGCAGCCGCCCGGCATGGCAATTTTGGCGCGATGGAAGCGGCCCAGCAGGGGTCCCATGACGGCGGTGGAAGCGCGCATCTTGGCAACGAGCTCGTAGGGGGCCTCCCATGAATCGACCTGAGAGGTATCAATCTCGAGCGTGTGCTCGTCGAGAACATCGATCGTAGCGCCCATGCCTTTGAGCACCTTGCCCATCACGTGGACATCGGAAATATCGGGCACGTTCTGCAGCGTCGTCTTGCCCGGCGCCAGAAGCGTTGCCGCCATGAGTTTGAGCGCGGAGTTCTTGGCGCCCGAAACGGGCACGGAGCCTCCGATGGCGTGGCCACCCTCAACGCGGATAATATCCAAGGTCTACCCTTTCAAAAAGCATGCCCGGGGTGGCTGGGCCATCCCGGGCATGATGTGTTCGCAAATGGTCGAACGCTAAATCGTTTGACTATTGGGCAAGCTTGAGCTTACACCATGCGATTTCATTATAGAGGTAGGCGCGGCGTGCATCATCCTCCGACAAATTACCCAGCTTCTCTTCAAAACCTTGAATATCAGCTTTAAGCTTGTCGGCATCGACGGTCGCCAAATCGCAAGCGCGCTCGGCGAGAACGGTCACGACATCGTCCGCAACCTGGGCATAGCCGCCGGCCACGGCAAACGTGTGGTCGACAGTGCCCATGGCCTTATCGGAAACGCGAACGTAACCGCGGTCGATCGTGCAGATCTCGCTGGAGTGAGCAGGCAGAACGCCAAACTCGCCATCCGTGGACGGAATCGACACAAACGCAGCGTCGCCCTCATAGGCGCAGCTCACGGGGCACACGATGCGGATACGCATAACCTACTTCTCCCCCATCTTGCGGGCGCGCTCGCGCACGTCCTCAATCGTGGAAGCATAGCGGAAAGCCTGCTCAGGCAGGTCATCGGCCTTGCCGTCGACAATCTCGGCGAAAGAGCGGACGGTATCCTCGACGCGGACGTAGACACCGGGGTTGCCGGTGAACTTCTCGGCGACGTGGAAGGACTGCGAGAGGAACTGCTGAATCTTACGAGCGCGGTTGACCGTAAGGCGCTGCTCCTCGGACAGCTCGTCCATACCCAGAATGGCGATGATGTCCTGAAGGTCGGAGTACTCCTGCAGGAGCTCCTGGACCTTAACGGCGACACGGTAGTGCTCCTCGCCGACGATCGAGGGGTCGAGGGCGTCGGAGGAAGACGCGAGCGGGTCGATGGCCGGGAACAGGCCGAGCGACGAAATGCTGCGCGAAAGAACCGTAGTGGCGTCGAGGTGCGTAAACGTCGTGGCGGGAGCCGGGTCGGTCAGGTCGTCTGCGGGGACGTTGACAGCCTGAACGGAGGTGATGGAGCCCGTCTTGGTCGAGGTGATGCGCTCCTGGAGGTCGCCCATCTCGGTAGCCAGCGTGGGCTGGTAGCCAACGGCGGACGGCATACGGCCCAGAAGGGCGGAAACCTCGGAACCGGCCTGGGAGAAGCGGAAGATGTTGTCGATGAACAGCAGGACGTCCTGGCCACGATCGCGGAAGTACTCAGCGGTGGTAAGGCCGGCCAGACCGATGCGCAGACGCGCTCCGGGCGGCTCGTTCATCTGACCATAGACCAAGCAGGTCTTGTCGATAACGCCAGACTCGCTCATCTCGAGGAACAGGTCGGTGCCCTCGCGGGTACGCTCGCCGACGCCGGTGAACACCGAGGTGCCGCCGTGCTCCTGGGCGAGGTTGTTGATGAGCTCCTGGATCAGAACGGTCTTGCCGACGCCGGCGCCGCCGAACAGACCTGTCTTGCCGCCGCGGATGTAGGGCTCGAGCAGGTCGACGGCCTTGATGCCGGTCTCGAAGATCTCGGTCTTGGTGGTGAGTTCGTCGAAACGGGGCGCTGCATGGTGGATGGGGTAGAACTCCTCCACCTCGGGCATGGGCTTGCCGTCGACGGGCTTGCCCATGACGTTCCAAATGCGGCCGAGCGTCTTGGGACCAACGGGCATCTTCATGGGCTCACCGGTATCGGTGGCGATGAGGCCGCGCTGCAGGCCGTCGGTCGAGGACATGGCGACCGTGCGGACGACGCCGCCCGGAAGCTGGCTCTCGACCTCGAGGATCGTGCTCAGATGACCGATCGGGGTCTCGGCCTCGACCGTGAGCGCGTTGTAGATCGGGGGCACCGCGCCGTCAAACTTGACGTCGACGACAGGGCCGATGATTCGCACGATGCGACCATCACCGGCAGTCGTCTTCTTGGTGGCTTCCTCGACCGCAAGCTTTACGGTGTTATTAGCCATTACTGTTCCTCCAATGCTGAGGCTCCGCCGACGATCTCGTTAATCTCGGTCGTGATCGAAGCCTGGCGCACGCGACTATACGTGCGGGTAAGGGTCGAGATGATCGCGGTGGCGTTTTCCGTCGCGGAGTGCATGGCCTTGCGGCGTGCACCCTGCTCGGCAGCCGCCGAATCGATCAGGGCCTGGTAGATGACCGTCAGGATATAAGACGGCACAAGCTTGCCGAGAACATGCTCGGGAGAGGGCACGAACTCGAACGTGGACGAGATGCGCTTAGGGGCGTCGGTCTCGTTCTTACGCGGACCGTGGGCCATAGCGATCATCTCGGGGTCGAGCGGCAACAGATGCTCGACGCGAAGCTCCTGATCCACGCGGTTCTTGGCGTGGTGGTAGACAAGCTCGACACGGTCAAGCTCACCGGCACGATACGCATCGCAGATATGAGAGGAGATCATGCGGGCCTGATTGAAATCGGGCTCAGAGGAGTTGCCCTCAAAGTGCATGACAACGTTTGCGCGGTCACGGAAATACGTGGCCGGCTTACGCCCGCACGCGATGATCTCGCATTCGATGCCGTCGTTCGCCCAAGAAGCGGCGAGCTTTTCGGCCGTGCGCTCCACCGTCGTATTGAAACCGCCGGCAAGGCCGCGGTCCGAGGCAATAACGACAATCAGGCCATGCTTGACGCTCTCATGCTTCTGCAGCATGGGATCGGTGCCCGAACAGGAGGCGTCGCCGGCGACCGTCAACATGACGTCGGTCAGCGCCTCCTTATAGGGCTCGGCCTGCTTGGAGCGATCGAGGGCACGACGAATCTTGGCCGTAGAGACCATCTCCATCGTGCGCGTGATCTGCTTGGTCGTGGTAACCGAGGAGATTCGCTTCTTAATGTCGCGAAGGTTGGCCATGGGGCTTAGTTCTCCTCTGATCCAGAAACATCCGAATGGTGCTTGGCCATGAACTGCTGCTTGAAGTCGCCGATGACGCGCAAGAGCTCAGCCTTGGTGTCATCATCGATCTTCTTGGCGCGAACCTTGTCGAGCAGCGAACCAAAGCCATTGTCCATGTACTCGATGAGCTCGGCACGGAAAGGCAGCACGTCGGCGATCTCCAGGTCATCCAGGAAGCCCTCGTTGCCAGCGAACAGCGTAACGATCTGCTCGCCAACCTCAAACGGCTTGTAGCGCGGCTGCTTAAGGAGCTCGGTCATGCGGGCACCATGGGTCAGCTGCTTCTGAGTAGCCTCGTCAAGGTCGGAGCCAAACTGCGTAAAGCCAGCGAGCTCCTGATAGGAAGCGAGGTCCAGACGGAGGTTGCCGGCGACCTGCTTCATGGCCTTGGTCTGCGCATCGCCACCGACGCGGGACACGGAGATACCCACGTCGACTGCCGGGCGCTGACCCTGGAAGAAGAGCTCGGACTGCAGGTAGATCTGACCATCGGTAATGGAAATGACGTTGGTCGGAATGTAGGCCGAGACGTCGCCGTCCTGGGTCTCGATGATCGGCAGTGCCGTCATGGAGCCGTAACCGTTCTTCTTGGACATCTTGACGGCACGCTCGAGCAGACGAGAGTGCAGGTAGAAGATGTCGCCAGGATAGGCCTCGCGTCCGGGCGGACGATGCAGCGTCAGCGACATCTGACGGTAGGCCACAGCCTGCTTGGACAGGTCATCGTAGATGACGAGCACGTGGCCGCCGGGGTTGGTCTCGCTGGCGGGCTTGCCGTCCTCGCCGTTGTACATAAAGAACTCGCCAATAGCGGCACCGGCCATAGGCGCGATGTACTGCATAGGGGCGGAATCGGCAGCGGTGGCCGAAACGATGATGGTGTAGTCGAGCGCACCGTGCTGAGCGAGGGTCTCGCGGATGTTGGCAACCGTGGAGGCCTTCTGGCCGATGGCGACATAGATGCAGACCATGCCCTTGCCGCGCTGGTTGAGGATAGCGTCGATGGCGATGGCGGTCTTACCGGTCTTACGGTCACCGATGATGAGCTCACGCTGACCGCGGCCAATAGGCACCATGGAGTCGATAGCGAGCAGACCGGTCTGAACCGGCTCGCACACCGGGGTACGATCGATGACGCCGGGAGCCTTGAACTCGATGGGGCGACGGTGCGTAGCGACGATGTCGCCCAGGCCGTCGATGGGCTGGCCGAGCGGATTGACGACGCGGCCGAGCATGGCACGGCTCACGGGGATATCCATAACGCGGCCAGTGGTGCGGCACTCGTCGCCTTCCTTGATGGAGTCGACGGCACCGAACAGAACGGCGCCGACCTCGTCACGGTCAAGGTTCTGGGCAAGGCCGAAGACGGTCTCACCGGTATCGGAGCTCTTGAACTCCAGAAGCTCGCCTGCCATGGCGCTCTTGAGGCCGGAGACGCGCGCGATGCCGTCGCCTACCTCGTCGACCGTTGAAACCTCATGCGTATCGACCGTCGCGGAGAGGCTCGTGAGCTGCTCCTGCAGTTTCTTGGCGATATCCTGGGCATTGAGGGTTTCGGACATTAGGCTTCACCTCCGTACGAATTAGCAGAGTTTGCGAGGGTCTCCTGCGCGATGCGCAGCTGCGTCTTGACGGAAATGTCACGACGCTCGCCGCGGGCCTCGAGCACCAGGCCGCCCACGATAGACGGGTCGACCTGCTCGATAAGGAATACCTTGCGGCCGAAGTCCTGCTCGCATTTCTTAGTGATGGTTTGACGCAGCTCGTCGTCGAGCGGGATCGCCGTGGTGACGGTCACGCCCACTACATCCTCGTCTTCCTCGGCAACATACTTAAAGGCAGCTGCCACCTTGGGAAGAAGGTCGAGCTGGTCGCGCTTGGACATGGTGTCGAGCACGGCGATGATCTCGGGGCTGGCAGAAGCCAAGCGCTCGATCATCTCGAGGTCCTCGAACACATGGTTCTCGGCCTTGGCGGCTTCCAAAAGGGAACGCGCGTAGGTCTCGAGCACCTTGTCCTGATAGCGGCTAGTCGGCATTCAGGCTACCTGCTTCCTGGATGTAGCGCTCGATGAGCTTCTTCTGCTCGGCATCGTCCTCGAGTGCCTCGCCCACGATCTTGGTGGCGACGGCAACGGACAGGTCGGCGATGGAGCTCGCGGCACCGGCGTAGATGGACTTGCGCTCGTCCTCGACGGTCGTATGGGCCTTGGCGATGATCTCCTCGGCCTCCTTGTGAGCAGCCTCGATGATACGGGCACGCTCGGACTCGGCGTCCTTACGGGCCTCGAGAACGATGTCGGCAGCCTGACGACGGGCGTCGGTGACGATCGAGTCGGACTCAGCGCGCTTGGCGATAGCCTCCTGCTTGGTCTTCTCGGCCTCGTCGAGGCTCTCCTCGATCTTCTTGCCGCGCTCCTCCATGGTTTTCATGATGCCCGGCAGGGCGACCTTGGCCAGCACGATCCAGATAATCAGGAAGGCGATAAGCGCCGGGATGAACTCCGCCATCTTAGGGATGAGGATGTCCGCACCGGCGGCGCCGTCCTCGGCGAACGCGGAAACCGGCATGAGCAGCGCGGCCGCGGACGCGGAGAGTGCGATCGCGCTCTTCTGGGATGAAAGATTCATACTTGACGCTCCGTGCTATTTAACGATCAGCGCGACAACGAAGCCGATCAGAGCCAGAGCCTCGCCGAAGGCGGAGCCCATGATGAAGACGGTGAACACGCGGCCCTGGACCTCAGGCTGACGGGCCATAGCACCCGTAGCACCCAGAGCAGACAGGCCGATAGCAAGACCAGCGCCGATAACACCGAGACCGTAACCGATAACTCCCACGATTCCTCCTTTGTCGTGCGTGTCTTATTTCACGCAGGATAACCTTTTTATAACTGCCGGGCTCCATGGGTACGGGCACCGGCGGTTTAACGAATTGCCTTACCTTTAAGGCGCGAACGGAAGACTACTCCTCCTCCGCGACCTCCTCTGCCTCGGAGACATACACGGCGGTAAGGACCGTGAAGACGTAAGCCTGGATGGCGCCGACCACAAGCTCGATCGCATAGATCAGGATGAGAATGGCAAGCCAGGCCAGCGAAGGCAGGGCGCCGACGGCGTGGGCCGCGGAAACCTGCTGAAGCAGCGGCTGCATGAACATGCTCGCCATGATGGCGAACGAGCCCATGACCACGTGTCCTGCGAACATGTTGCAGAACAGACGGACGGCGAGCGTGATGAGGCGCAGGAAGGTCGAGAAAAGCTCGACGACCCACACGAGCACGTTCATCGGGAAGCTCACGCCCTGCGGAGCGAGGCTCTTGATGTAGCCGATCACGCCGTGAGCCTTGCATCCGTAGTAGATGAAGTACACGAAGGCGAAGATGGCGAGCGCGGCGGTGGAGCCGATTGCGCCGGTGCCGGGCTTCATTCCCGGAATCAGGCCGATCATGTTGTTGATCAGGATGAACAGGAAAAGCGAGCACAGGAACGGGAAGTGCTTCTTCCAGTTCTCACCCACGACGCCCTTGCCGATATCGTTCTCGACGTACTCGATGATGTACTCGAAACCGTTGACGAAGAAGCCCTTGGGAACCAAAGTCTGCTTCTTCTTGAACACGGCTAGGACGATCAGGAGCACGATCGTGGAGACGATCAGCCAAAACGAGTACTGCGTGATGCCGCAGCTCAGATCGCCCACGACAGGGGTGGAGCTGAACTCGCTGACCAGATGATTAATCTCATCAGGCAGCTTTTCAAAAATTTCCACGACTTACCTTTCGACCTCATGAGGATCTCGCAGCGCCTTGGCGACGCGAACCGTGCAGGCGGCCATAAAGGCCACGAAGCCGATCGCCTCGCCCAGGAGGAACATGCGAAATGCCTCTCCGAACAACACAAACACAACCAAGGTAAAGACAAGCAACGCGATTGCCGAGACCGCGAGACTCACCATACCCTTGAGCATGTCCGCATTCTGTTTATCGTCAAGAACCGGCTTGAGCGTAAAAACAAAGGGAAGAAAGGCGACCGCGCCCGCGATGGCGCCTGCAACGATAGCGAGCAGATCGGCTATCTGAAACACTGGCGTCCTCACTTTC
>DBGBJN010000198.1:0-4109 GCA_048449885.1 Collinsella sp. | reverse complement strand
CGTGTGGGAAAGGCTGTAGGCCTTCTGGGCCATGGCGACCACCCCTTCGACTCGAATTCTTGACGGCCTGAACAATCGTCAATATCGGTCGGAGGGGTGGCTTTGTAAAGCCGTTTGTCTCCACCCGCGTAGCGGGTGGTTTAAAGCTGGCCGCTGCGCGGCCAGCAGACTAAAGTCTTGAACAAAAACCGGGGCCCGCATGATGCGGACCCCGGCTCAATACCGTGACGATATGTCAGTTACGCTCTACACGTAGAACAGGATGTCGTCGTAGGTCGGGACCGGCCAGTAGTCGGCAGCCACGATCTCCTCCATGGCATCCACGGCGGCGCGCAGCGTATCCATAGCGGGAACGACCTCGTGCGCGTACACGTTGGCCTGCTCCTGACCATCGAGGCCCTCGGCCTTCTGATGCACGGCGTCGAGCGCCTTGATGGAGTCATTGATGGTGGTGATGCCGTTGCAGAGCTTGTTGAGTGTGTTCTGCTCACACTGCATGGCGGCCTCGGCGCCGGCGGCACGAATAGTCTCAAGGCCCTTAGCGACCTTGGTGGCATAGGCGGTAATGACCGGGCGATAGGTACGACGCGCCTCGCGAACCATCGTGGTAGCCTCGATGTTCATGAGCTTGTTGTACTTCTCGAGCTTGCAGTCGTACCGGCACTGAGCCTCGGCCTTGGTCAGGACACCCGTCTCCTCAAAGAGCGCAATGGCCTTATCGGAAACAAACGCGGGCAGGGCGTCGGCCGTGGTCTTGTTGTTGGCAAGGCCGCGCTTCTCGGCCTCAACGGGCCACTCATCGGAGTAGCCGTCACCGGAGAACAGGATGCGCTGGTGGTCGGTCAGGACCTTCTTGCAATACTCGAGCGCAGCATCCTGGAACTTATCCTCGGGTGTACCCTCAAGCGCGTCGGCGAAGGACTTGAGCGACTTGGCCACGGCGGCATCGAGCACCAGGTTGGAGTCGGAGACGTTCTGCTCGGAGCCGCAGGCACGGAACTCGAACTTGTTGCCGGTGAAGGCAAACGGGGAGGTGCGGTTGCGGTCGGTGTTGTCCTGCATCAGCTTGGGCAGGGTATCGGCGCCCAGGTCGAGCACGCCGCGCGTGGCATGGACGGAAGCCTTGCCATCGATGATCTTCTCGACGACCTCGGTAAGCTGGTCGCCCAGGAAGATGGACATAATCGCCGGAGGAGCCTCGTTGGCGCCCAGACGATGGTCGTTGCCGGCCGAGGCGACGGAGGCACGCAGGAGCTCCTGATAGTTATCGACGGCCTCGATCACCGCGGTGAGGAAGACGATGAACTGCAGGTTGTCGAGCGGGGTGTCGCCCGGATCGAGCAGATTCTCGGACTCGGTGCCGAGCGACCAGTTGTTGTGCTTGCCCGAACCATTGATGCCCTCAAAGGGCTTCTCGTGCAGCAGGCAGACCAAGTCGTGACGGGAGGCGATGAGCTTCATCTTCTCCATCATGACCAGGTTCTGGTCGATGGCCTCGTTGACCTCGCCATAGACCGGTGCGAGCTCATGCTGGCAGGGAGCAACCTCGTTGTGCTTGGTCTTGGCGGGAATGCCGAGCGCCCACAGCTCATCGTCCAGGTCCTTCATGTAGGCCGAGACGGTGGGGCGGATAGCGCCAAAGTAGTGCTCCTCGAGCTCCTGGCCCTTGCAGGGAGCGGCGCCAAAGAGGGTGCGGCCGGTGATGACCAGGTCCTTGCGCTTGCGGTAAGCGTCCTTCTTGATCAGGAAGTACTCCTGCTCGTCGCCCACGGAAGGAACGACCTTCTTGGGGGTCTTGCCAAACAGCGCCAAAACACGCTTGGACTCACGCGAGAGCGCGGTCATGGAACGCAGCAGCGGGGTCTTCTTGTCCAGGGCCTCGCCCGTGTAGGAGCAGAAAGCCGTGGGGATGCACAGGACATCGTCCTTGATAAAGGCGGGGCTAGTGGGGTCCCAAGCGGTGTAGCCACGGGCCTCGAAGGTAGCACGCAGGCCGCCGTTGGGGAAGCTGGAGGCGTCCGGCTCGCCCTGGATGAGGTTCTTGCCCGTAAACTTGGTAATGGCGGTGCCGTCGTGGTTGGGCTCCAGGAAGCTGTCGTGCTTCTCGGAAGTAATGCCCGAAAGCGGCTGGAACCAGTGCGCGTAGTGCGTCGCGCCCTTGGAGATGGCCCAGACCTTCATGGCATGGGCAACGGCGTTGGCCACATCCAGGTCGAGCGGCTCACCGCCCTCGAGGGTTGCAGCAAGACGCTTCCAAATGTCCTTGGGGAGGTAGTCCTTCATGACTTCCTCAGAGAACACCATGGTCCCGAAGCGGTCAGTAAGATCGGCCATACGGAACTCCCTTCGTATCGGCACCGCGTGAGAAGCGGTGTTGATTACTAACGAACGAGTCATAGCTTAGACTCGCCGTGTTTCCGCGACATTACCGTTATGTTGCTGTCGCGAAACCAATCAATGAGGTTACCCTATCGAGGCGGCGTTGCCACCCTCAACAGCCAATCAACTGTATAAATAGCAGACCTCTCCCCATGGTTTAAGGGTAGTCAATTTGGGATGGAGCTCTATTAACTGGTATTTTGCATCAGATACCAGTCTTTATAGTCCGTGCCTAGATTAGCCGCTCTGTTATAGAGAAAGCCGATAGCAAGGCATCTTTGATCGGTATCCCCAAATAGCGAGTGAAACTCCACCGTGACACAGTGGTGCTGTAGAATCCTTACAACACATCACACTATTACGTATCTAGAGGAGCACGATATGCGCGTCGACGAGGTTTTTAAGCAGGCAGCATCCCAGGGCACCGCACCCGTTTCGTTTGAGATGTTCCCGCCCAAGGGCGAGCTTACCCTCGACATGGCTCGCGAGGTGGCAGGCAATCTGTGCAAGCTTTCGCCGAGCTTTGTCTCGGTCACCTGCTCGGCCGGCGGCTCGGGCAACGGTGCCGCCACCGCCCCCATCGCGCATATGATTACGAGCGAATTCGATACACCCTCGGTGGCGCACCTCACCTGCGTTGGCCGCTCGCATGCCGATATCGCCGCCAAGATCGATGAGTATCGCTCGGCCGGCGTGGAAAACGTGCTGGCCCTGCGCGGCGATCTTCCCGCCGGCGCGACCGAGGACGACAAGCCCGCCTCCGACTACGCCTACGCCCGCGACCTCATCCCCGAGCTCGTCGACGCCGGCTTTTGCGTGGGCGCCGCAGCCTACCCCGAGGGCCACATTGCCTGTGAGGACCTCAACGTCTCGGTCGAACACCTCAAGCAAAAACAGGACGCCGGCGCGAGCTTCTTTGTGACGCAGCTTTTCTTTGATAACGAGTGCTTCTACCGTTTTCGCGAGCTTGCCGACAAGGCCGGCATCACCGTGCCCATTACCGCGGGCATCATGCCGTTTATGGGCAAGTCGCAGATCAGCCGCATGGTCTTTATGTGCGGCGCGTCGCTGCCCTCCCCCGTCATCAAGATTCTCGCCAAGTACGAGAACGACCCCGAGAGCCTGCAGGCGGCCGGTGTAGATTATGCCGCCCGCCAGCTTTGCGACCTTAAGGAGCACGGTGCCGACGGTCTGCACCTGTACACTATGAACCGTCCTGCAATCGCCGCGACCATTATGGAGCGCCTAGGGTAATGGAAAAACCGCACGTCGATACAACCGTTGTTGAAGTGCCGGCCGACCTTGCGTCGCCGGCGCTTTACCGTATCGACGCTGCTCACCACCCTCGTGTCGACCGTGCCGAGATGCTGCGGTATCTGGGCTACGGCGGCCAGCAGATTGAACCCGAGCTGTCACGACGAATTGAGCTTGTGGTCGAGCGCCTAGAGCTGGATATCGAGCCCCGCGGCGTGCGACGCATGTTTGCCGTCGATGCCACGGGCGTTGACGGGCAGGGCGAGCCCTGCATCCGCTTGGTTGGCACCAATGTTGAGCTGCGGGGTCGTGATATCTATCGACATCTCAAAGACGCCCGCTTTGCCGCGCTCATGGCATGCACCCTCGGCATGGACGCCGAGCGTCGCCTGCGCACCACGGGAGCCCAACATCCCCTGGAGGGCGCCGTGCTCGACGCCGCGTGCTCCGCTTACGTGGAAGCCGCCGTTGAGCAA
>DBGBJN010000197.1:0-13133 GCA_048449885.1 Collinsella sp. | reverse complement strand
TGGGCGATGAGCAAGTCGACCGTCTCAAGATTATTATGAAGAAAGCCGGCATCGATAAGAACTACTCACCGGCGCGCTCGGCGGCCCTCACCAGGGAGCAGCTGACGGGTGGTCCCGTGGGTGCCATGGTCATGCCCGATGGCTCCGTGGTGACCGGTAAGACCTCCACGCGCCTGGGCGCCGCAAGTTCGCTCATTATGAACGCCCTCAAGCATGTCTCGGGCGTCGACCTTGAGCTCGAGGTCATTAGCGATGAGGCGATCGAGCCCATCAGCAAGCTCAAGACGCATTTCCTGGGCAGTAAAAACCCGCGCCTCCACACCGACGAGACGCTTATGGCGCTGTCGATCACCTCGGCCACGAGTGAGACGGCCGCTCGCGTCCTTTCGGGCCTGGAGCAGCTGCGCGGTTGCGATGCCTTCTTTAGCGTGATTATCTCGCCGACGGACGAGACGGTACTGCGCAAACTTGGTATCAACGTGTGCTGCGAGCCCAAGTTTGAGCGCCGCGGTTTCTTCCATCGCTAAGTTTGAAGCACCGCGGTAATTGCATTGCATTTTGGCCGTATCGGGTTAGCGCCCGGTACGGCTTTTTGATCAATAAAGCGCCTATTTCGGCGAAAAATAGCTGTTTACCTGCCTAGAAACATTTTGAGCGGTATACAATAACCGTAACTGTTTCATCCTTAGCGGGATGCCGCATGATGGATATTACCTGCCATCGTGAGGTGTGTCGGTCGCGCACGGCGCGTTAGATGCTCGTGCTCGGTTTGAGGAGGCTGCTATGGCGGGCAAGGGTCGTGCGAGTGTCAACGATATGAAGCGTGTCGAGGTGCTGGTGTTGATGGAGATCGACCAGCAAACCGAAGACAATGGCGGGCCGTATGGTTTCTCGCGCAAAACGCTTGCCGAGCGCGTGGGGGTTTCGCCGTATCGTGCCCGCGCTGCAATCGATCGCTTGGATTCCGAAGGCATGATTGATGTCGTCTCGCGTTATAGCGACGACGGCGGTCAGCTTGCAAATGGCATTTGCCTCACCGAACGTGGCGAGTGGTATCTTGAGGGCGTCCGTACCGGCATGCTCGTTCAAGAAATGCTTGAGGACGAGGTTGCTGATCGATAGCAGCATGTAACCCTTGCCATAGCGACGCCGCCTGGGAAACCGGGCGGCGTTTTGTTTCAAGATTGAGAAATGCAATCGCACGCGAGAAAAATTGCGAACGGTCCGCGGCGCGAGTATTACAATGAAGACCCGTAAGATGTGTATGGACAACTTCTACGGGAAGCGCAGGTAACTCAATATGACCAAGCATGTGTTCGTAACCGGTGGCGTGGTTTCGTCCCTGGGCAAGGGTATTACCGCGGCCTCGCTGGGCCGTCTGCTCAAGTCGCGTGGCTACAAAGTAACGATGCAGAAGGCCGACCCGTATCTGAACGTCGACCCCGGTACCATGAGCCCGTTCCAGCATGGTGAGGTCTTCGTTACCGAGGATGGTTACGAGTCCGACCTGGACCTGGGTCATTACGAGCGCTTTATTGATGAGAACCTGACCCGCGATTCCAACTTTACGACCGGCGCCATCTATAAGAGCTTGATCGCCCGCGAGCGTCGCGGCGACTTTTTGGGCGGTACCGTGCAGGTGATTCCCCACGTCACCAATGCCATTAAGGACAAGTTCCGCCGCATTGAGGAGCAGACCGGCTCCGATGTAGTCATCACCGAGCTGGGCGGCACGATCGGTGACATCGAGTCCCAACCGTTTGTCGAGGCCATCCGTCAGTACCGCAAGGAGGCCGGCCCCGAGAACGTCTGCTACATCCACGTGTCGCTCGTTCCCTATATCGCCGCCGCCCACGAGGTCAAGACCAAGCCCACGCAGCATTCCGTCAAGGAGCTCCGCAGCTTTGGCATCCAGCCCGATATCATCGTGCTGCGCTCCGACCACCATATCGATGACGCTATCCGCGGAAAGATCGCAAGCTTCTGCGACGTTGACACCGATTGTGTCTTTACCAACGAGGACTGCGCGAGCATTTACGATGTTCCGCAGCTGCTTGCCGAGCAGGACTTTGACCTGCGCATTTGCGAGCGCCTGGGTCTGGACCCGCGTGAGCGCGACATGAGCGAGTGGAACGAGTTCCTGCGCAAACAGAATCACGCCAACCATCACGCCGACAAGGTGAAGATTGCCGTCGTGGGTAAGTACACGCAGCTGCCCGATGCGTACCTGTCGGTTATCGAGGCCCTGCACCATGCGGGCGTCTTCTACGATCGCCATGTGGACGTCCAGCTGGTCGACGGCGAGAGCCTCGACGAGCAGAATGTCTCCGAGGTTTTGGGCGACGCCTCGGGCATCCTGGTCCCCGGCGGCTTTGGCAAGCGCGCCCTGGAGGGCAAGATCCTCGCGGCCGAGTTTGCCCGTGAGCACAAGATTCCGTATCTGGGCATTTGCCTGGGTATGCAGGTGGCCGTGTGCGAATTTGCGCGCAACGTCGTCGGCCTTGCCGGCGCCAGCTCCTCCGAGTTCGATCCGGATGGCCCGTATAGTGTCATCGATCTGATGAGCTCGCAGGAGGACGTGACCGAGAAGGGCGGCACCATGCGCCTGGGCGCCTATCCGTGCAAGCTCGCCGCCGATACCCTCGCTCGCGAGGCATATGGCGAGGAGCTCGTCTACGAGCGTCACCGTCATCGCTTTGAGTTCAACAACGCCTTCCGCGACCAGCTCGAGGACGCCGGTTTGGTTATCTCGGGCCTGTCGCCCGACGAGCGCCTGGTCGAGATGGTCGAGCTGCCGCGCGACGTGCATCCGTGGTATGTGGCAACCCAGGCTCATCCCGAGTTCAAGAGCCGCCCGACCAACCCGCAGCCGCTGTTCCGCGAGTTCGTGCGCGCTTCGATCGGCCAGCACGAGGGTGTCGACCGTCTGCAGGTGACGCCCATGAACCTTGCTACGGACTAAGGGTGCCGTCGAATAAGGAACATACCGAAGCTACTCCCTCGTCGCTCGCCGTGGCGGCGGGGGAGTATCTCGATTACCTCGCGGTCGAGCGGGGTTTGGCGCGCAACACGATTGCGGCCTATCGTCGTGACCTGACGACGTACTGCGCCTATCTGGAGCGGGCGGGTATTGTGTCTTTTGAAGAGGTGACTCGTCAGGTCGTGGAGGGCTTTGTCGCCGACCGTCGCGATGGGGGCTATTCCGATGCCTCGGTGGAGCGTGCGCTTGCGGTCGTAAAGGGCCTGCATGCCTTTTTGGTGCGCGATGGGGCTGTGGCCCAAAATCCAACGACGGCGTTGCGCCTGCCTAAAAAGGCTGAGCGTTTGCCGGAGTATCTATCGGTGGAGGATGTCTCGGCGCTGCTCGATCAAGACTTCCCCGAGGGCGAGATGGGCTTGCGCGACCATGCCATCTTGGAAGTGCTCTACGGATGCGGTTTGCGTGTGAGCGAGTTGGTGGGGCTCGATGTGGGCGATATCCATATCGACGATGGTTTTGTGCTCGTTCGCGGTAAGGGCTCAAAGGAACGCCTGTCCCCGCTGGTGGGAAGCGCGGCGCGAGCTCTGACGCTTTATGTAACTGAGGGGCGTTCTCGCTTGGCGGCCCATGCCCGCGGAACCGAGACCTCGGCGGTCTTTTTAAATAAGAACGGCCGCCGTCTGTCGCGCCAGGGCATCCATGCCATCTGTGAGCGCTACGGGCGCCAGGTGGGACTGGTGGGGCTCCATCCCCATACGCTGCGTCACTCCTTTGCCACCCATATGCTTGCGGGCGGCGCAGACCTCCGTGTGCTACAGGAGATCTTGGGACATGCCGATATATCGACCACGCAGGTCTACACGCATGTCGATCGTACGCAACTGACCGAGGTCTATCTGGCGGCGCACCCGCTGGCACATCGTTAACACATCGCTGACCTGCATATTTATAGGTATTTGGGGACGGGCTCCAGATTGCCGTGGCGTGCTTTTGCGCGCGCATGGGCAATCTGGGGCCCGTCCCATTTTTCGCCACTTGGCGTCGCGGTGGTGGGCCGCACGTGCCTTGGGTGGGGGAGTTTGGGGGCGATGTGAACGGCATGTAAAGGGACGCAAAAATCGCTTCAAGGTCAACTTGAAGGTTGAGGTTGAACGGCGGGGTGCCACAGGTGGCATCCCGCCGTTGCTGTAAACACAACATATTGTGTTTTCGAACATATGCTTGGGGGTGTTTTGCAATATATGGTGGGTGGAGCGGTGGGGCGAGGTGGGGGAAGGGGTGGGGAAAGGTGTTGAAAAATGGGGCGGTTCCCCATATTATTAATGACGTCGACAGGCGGGGTGGTTCCCCGCGTACGTGCCATCTGAGTAACCGAGGGGAGGGCGCACATGGGAATGACTGGTGCATACGAGCGCAATCTCGATGCAAAAGGTCGTCTGTCCCTGCCTGCACCCCTTCGCGAGGAGCTTGGAGAGCACGTTCGCGTGTTCAAAGCCCTGGATGTCGATGCTCTGTACGTGTTCTCTGCCGAGGCCTTCGATAAGTGGGTCGAAGGACTCTTCGCGGGTCGTGAGGGCCACGAGGGTTTTAACCCGCGTGACATTAATGACCAGAAGCTCATGAGGGCGATCAACAAGCGCACCACGTCGATGGACGTGGACAGCGCCGGTCGTATCGGTCTTTCCGAGTCTCTCCGCAAGCAGGCGAAACTCGACCGCGAGGTCACGGTTGTGGGCAACTACGACCACCTTGAGGTTTGGGATCGCGCCGCGGCCGATGAGGACGATGACGATGAGGCCCTGCTGGACCTCTTCTTCTCGTAAGGGCAAGGCACGGGTAACGGATGGAGCGTGGGATCTTGACACAAGAATATCGGCATGAACCTGTCATGCTCGGCGAAGTGCTTGAGTCGCTGCGGCTAAAGAGCGGCTCCGTTGTCTGCGATTGCACCCTTGGCGGTGCCGGCCATTCGGTAAAGATGGCCGCGCAGGTGGGGGAGATGGGCCTTTTGCTCGGCGTCGATCAGGACGACATGGCCCTCGAGGCCGCTGGCGCCCGTCTGGACCGCGAGGTTCCCGGCGTTCCGCACCAGCTGCTGAAGGGCAACTTCGGCGACTTGGACGAGCTACTTTGCTCGGCCGAGGTGCCCGGGGTCGATGGCTTCCTGTTCGATTTGGGCGTTTCGTCGCCGCAACTCGATATCCCTGGCAGGGGCTTTTCGTATAACGAGGACGCCCCATTGGACATGCGGATGGATCCGGGTAATAACACCTTAAACGCAGCTGAGGTCATCAACACCTATAACGAACACGACCTCGCCCGAATTCTACGCGTCTACGGCGAAGAGAAGTTCGCCTCGCAGATCGCGCGCGAGATCGTGCGCCGCCGCGAGCAAGAACCGATCGAAACCACCGGCCAATTTGTCGAGATCATCAAGGCGGGTATCCCGGCTGCCGCTCGTCGGCATGGCGGACACCCGGCCAAGAAAAGTTTCCAGGCCATTCGCATCGAGGTCAATCACGAGCTCGATGTGCTCGAACGAGGGCTTGATGCCGCCACCAGGTGGCTCAACCCGGGCGGACGTATCTGCGTCATCTCGTATCACTCGCTCGAGGACCGTATCGTAAAGAACCACTTTAAGGAGATGAGCCAGGGGTGCACGTGTCCGCCGGAGATTCCGGTGTGCGTGTGCGGCAACGTGCCGATACTCAAGGTCATCACCCGCAAACCCTTGGTTGCCCAGCCTGATGAGGTTGAGCGCAACCCTCGGGCGAGATCAGCCAAAATCCGCGTGGCGCAGCGTCTGTAGGCGCGACCGCGCGATATTGGACCTCCCGCTCGCACCATAAACGAAGCTTAAACACACTACCAACGTACTCGGGATGGGAGGCGGCATATCATGGGCTACAACACTTCAAGCGCAGCACTCGCCTATGATATGAACGCCATGCCCGCCTATCGTGAGACGCCGCAGGCCCCCGTTGCTCCCCGTGAGCAGCGCACGCCGCGCTTTGATGTCTACACGGGCGCGGGCCGTCAGGCAAACCAGGCGGTAAGCCCGGTTTTCATGAGCGTTCTTAAAACGTTTTGCATCATTGCGGCTATCTTCATGACGATCGGCGTCGCCCGCGTGGCGCTCGCCGGCGTTACGGCCCAGGTGCTCAACAGCAACGCCGAGCTTACCAACACGCTCGAAAAAGCGACCGATGAGAGCTCCGACCTGGAGGTCATGCATTCGGTCTATGGCGCCGACACGCGCATTCGCGACCTTGCGGGCGCTTATGGCATGGTGGAGCCCAGCGAGAGCGTTACACTTGACTTTTCGCAGGATGCAGCCGCGGGCGCCAACGCGACCGCGACCGCTCAGTAGCAAGACGGTAGCTGAGTATGACAAATGACTATCGCCGCGGTTCCGATGGGGGCCGCGGTTCTGGACGTCCCTCGTCGCGGGGACGTTCTGGTTATCAAGGAACGGGTCGGCAATCTTACAACGCCGGGCAGTCCCGTGGCAACGACCCGGCGTCGCGGCTTCGCGGCTCGGGCGGCCCTCAAGTGCATAACACCAGGTCGCGCAAGAGTTCGTCGACCGAATGGCTCACAGGCGCGCCTCTGCCTCGCCGCAAAGCCGTCATGGGCTTCATCGGGCTTGGCTTGGGCTTGGGCGTCTTTCGCCTTGCCGACTATCAAATTGTCGAAGCCGATAAACTGCGCGAGCGTGCCGATGCGCGCCGCCTGCTTGCGCAGACCCTCTATGCCAAACGTGGCACCGTCTACGACCGCAATGGTAACGTGCTGGCGTCGTCGGTCGAATGTCGCAACATCGCCGTGAACCCGCAGCTTGTCGAGGATGTTGACAAGACGGTGTCGGCGCTGGTCAAGGCAACTGGAATCGATAAAAAGACCTGCCGCAAGCTCGTTGAGTCCGATGGAACCTGGGTGTATATCAAGCGCCAGGTGGACGAAGACGATGTTGCGGCGCTGGAGAAGAAGAACCTGCCCGGAGTGCTTTTTGAGCAGGCCATGAAGCGCGTATATCCATACGGCAATCTGGCATCGCAGGTGCTGGGTGTAGTGAATGTAGACAACGACGGCTTGACGGGTCTCGAAAAGCAATACAACAAGCTTCTGACCGGCACGAACGGTTCTCTCGTACGCGAGCGCGCGAGGGACGGCAGCTATATCGCGGGCGGTGCCTATAAAAAGGTGGCTGCGGTCGACGGCGTTGATATCGTGACGACGCTCGACGTCAATATCCAGCGTGCGGCCGAGGATGCCCTGGCAGAGGCAGTTGAGAAGACTAAGGCCAAGAACGGCTCGGCGCTGGTCACCGATCCTACGACAGGCGAGATTTTGGCAGCCTGCTCGTACCCGACCTACGACCAGACCGATCTGGAGAATGCCAAGACCGAGGATATGAATCTGCGCCTGGTCACCGACGCCTACGAGCCCGGCTCGGTCTTTAAGACGCTCGTGGCGGGCGCCGGCTTCGACTTGGGCGTCGTGCGATCGAGTACGTCGTTTGAGGTGCCGGCGAGCATCAAGGTGGGCGACGATACCGTCACCGATGCCGACAAGCGCGACTATGCCATGACCATGGATGTGCGCGAGATGATGCGCCGTTCGTCCAACGTGGGCTTTGTCCTAGTGGGGCGCAAGATCGGTGCCGACGACTTTGCCGCCTATGTGGACAAGTGGGGCATCGGTCACAGCTCGGGTGTCGATTTTCCGGGAGAGAGCCTGGGTATCGTCAAGGAGCGTGACCAGTATGACGGCGCCACGCTGGGCTCGATGAGCTTTGGACAGGCACTGTCCGTCTCGCCGATTGAGATCGCACGTGCCGTGGGTGGCATCGCCAACGGCGGCGTGATGATGACACCGCACTTCTATAAGTCCAGCAAAGGCGACGAGAAGGACTGGGGCGAAGGCGAGCGCGCGATTTCGGAGGACGCCGCATCCCAGGTGACATCGTGCATGCAGACGGTCGTGTCCGAGGGAACGGGCGTTGGCGGCGCGGTTGACGGCTATGACGTGGCGGGTAAGACCGGTACGGCCGAACGTGCCGACGAGAACGGCGGCTACCTCAAGGAGAACTACATGTCGTCCTTTATGGGCTTTGCACCGGCACAATCGCCCAAGGTGCTGTGCTATATCACGCTCGACGGAACGCCGAGCGGCTCAGATGCCGCTGCGGTGCCGTTCCAGTCCATTATGGCCAACGCGCTCGACGTGCTGGGTATCCCGCACACGAAGTAGGGGGTTACAATCTTTGGGGCGTGGTTTGTTGTCCCATATGAGGGTGTTCACATGCCCTGCACCACGCATGTGCGGCGCTGGGATACAATACGCCGATAGCATTATTAGGTTTACAGGGGAGCTGCAATGATAGAGATCGCCGTCAACAACCTCGCGGCCGCAACAGGGGCCCGAACCGTGACGGGAGAAGCCGATCGGGTATGCCGCGGGTGCGTTATCGACTCGCGCCAGGTCGAGGAAGGGACGATTTTCGTCGCCTTTCCCGGTGAAAACGTCGACGGCAATGATTTTGCTTCCCGTGCCGTCCAGTCGGGTGCCGGCGCCGTCGTGATGACGCGTGAGCCCGAGGCCGAGCTGGTCTCGCTGGCGCAGGACAAGGGGTGCGCCATCCTGCTGACCGATGATCCCGAGGAGTTTCTGCTGCGTTTGGCGCACACGTATCGCCTGGAGCTTGGCTGCCTGGTCGTTGGCATTACCGGTTCCATCGGCAAGACGACGGCCAAGGACGTGCTCGCCGCCGTGCTCGCCAAGCGCTATCGTGTCTGGGCCACCAAGGGCAATTTCAATAACCTGATCGGCATGCCGCTCACGGTGCTTTCCGCTCCGGCCGATACCGAGGTCCTGGTGCTCGAGATGGGCATGAACCATTTCCACGAGATTGAGCGCCTGTCCCAGTCCGCCAATCCCAACCTTGCCATCGTGAGCAAGATTGGTACCTCTCACATCGGCATTTTGGGCAGCCGCGAGAACATCGCCCGCGCTAAGGCCGAGATTGTCCAGGGTATGTGCGCCGCCGGCGACTTCTTGCCGCTGCTGGTTTTGGGCGGTGAGGACGACTTTACGCCGTTCATTCGCGATACGTTCGCCCAGCCTGCTGGTATCGACGTTATGCTGGCCGGCGTCTCGGACGACGATGAGGTCCGTGCCCGCGACATTCGTGTTGATGACGAGGGACGTCCGGTCTTTACGCTCGATTTTGGCCAGGGTGAGACGATCGATACCATGCTTGCCATCCCCGGCGTGCAGTCCGTTCCTAATGCCGTTAAGGCCGCCGCGGTTTCCTATCGCCTGGGCGTGACGCCCGAGCAGATCGATGCTGCTTTTAGGGGCCTCACGATCACCGGTCACCGCCAGGAGATCAAGCGCGCCAAGAGCGGTGCCCGCGTCATCGACGATTCCTATAACGCCAGTGCCGAATCCATGGCTGCTGGCCTCGATCTACTGTGCTCGCTTTCGTGCACGGGGTCTCGCATGGCGATCCTGGGCGAGATGGGCGAGATGGGCGATGAGGCTCCTCGCATGCATGAGCTCGTGGGCGCCTATGCCGCCGCCAAGAAGCTCGACATGCTGGCGTGCGTGGGTGGTGAGCTGGCCCAGCTTATGGCCGATGCCGCGCGCATGATGGGCATGGACGAGGACCGCATCCAGGTGTTCTCCGATTATCAGCAGGTGCTCGACCGCATGGGCGGCGCGCTTGAAAAACATGATGTTGTACTGGTCAAGGGTTCCCGCTTTGTTGAGCTCGACCGCTTTGTGGAAGGTGTGTGCTAGCCCATGTTCGGCAATCCCTCGTATCCAACGTATCAGGCTTTTTTGGGGCTTGGCATCGCCGCTGCCATTGCGCTGCTGCTCATGCCGTGGTGGATCAAGCTGCTCAAGGTCGAGGGTATCGGCCAGCAGGTTCGTGCCGACGGCCCCAAGCGTCATTTGGTTAAGCAGGGAACGCCCACCATGGGTGGCGTTGTCATTCTCGTCGCGATTTCGCTGACCTGCCTGCTGATGGGCAAGCTCACCACCGAGCTCGTGCTCGTGCTGCTCGCCACGCTGGCGACCGGCGTGCTGGGCCTGATCGACGACCTGACCTCCGTTACGCATGGGCGCTCGCTCGGTCTGACGCCTCATGCCAAGATGATCGGCCTAACCATTATCTGTGCCACCTTTACGGTACTTGCCGTCAACTGGTGCGGCGTCGCCCCCGAGATTCGTTTTCCCGGCGGCCTGACGATTGACCTTGGCGTGCTTTCGACCACCATCTGCGGCCTTTCGTTCCCGTGGCTCTACATTGTCTTTTGCTGGCTGATGATCGCCGGTCTTTCTAATGCCGTGAACCTGACCGATGGCCTTGACGGTCTTGCCGGCGGCACCTCCATGATTGCCATGCTCGCCATGGCTGCCATGGCGTTTTTGCACGGAGACGTGAACCTGTCCATCTTCTGCACCGCGTGTGCCGGTGCCTGCTTGGGCTTTCTGTGGTTCAACTGCTATCCGGCGAGCATCTTTATGGGCGATACCGGCTCGCTTGCCCTGGGCGCCGCGTTTGCCTGCACGTCCATCATGACCAACACCGAGGTCGTCTCCCTCATCATCGGCGGCCTGTTTATCGTTGAGACCCTGTCGGTCATGATTCAGGTTGTCTACTTCCACTTTACGCACAAGCGCGTCTTCCTTATGGCGCCCATCCATCATCATTTCGAAAAGAAGGGCTGGGCCGAGACCAAGGTCGTCATCCGTTTTTGGATTATCGCTGCGGCCTTTGGTGCCGTTGGCCTTGCCCTGTTCTTCCAGTTGGGATAGTGGTCTTTCATGCCTCTTGCTGATGTCTTTAGCCTGCTCGTTTTGGGTCAGGGCAAATCCGGTCTCGATGTCGCCCGCTGGGCGCTGGCACATCCCGAGCGCGTAAGCGCCGTTACCGTGTATGGCGGCGGCACCTCTGAGCCCAATGACGCCACGCGTGCGCTCGAGGCTGCTGGTGCGTCGTTTGTCTATGGGACCGAACAGGTCGAGGGCGCCTATGACGTATGCGTGACGTGCCCGGGCATCTCGGAGTTCTCGGGCTTCTTTAAGGCCGGGCGCGAGCATGCCGCCCAGATTATGGGTGAGCCCGAGTTTGCCTATCGCCTGTCGCCCGATAACTGGATTGCCATCACGGGCACCAACGGCAAGACGACCACCACGTCGCTGACTGATTTTCTGCTTAAGGCTGCCGGCGAGGCCAGCGTTGCTGTCGGCAACATCGGCGAGCCGCCGGTCAACGAGATTGACGGCCGAGCCCACAACGAGTGGTTTGTGGCTGAGCTCTCGAGCTATCAGATTGCTACGACAACCGAGCTCCACCCCCGCGTGGCGGTGCTGCTCAACATCACTCCCGACCACTTGGGCTGGCATAAGAGCCATAAGAACTATGCGCTTGCCAAGATCAAACTGTTTGACAATATGGTCGATGACGATCTGGTGGTTGTCGACGTCGAAGACGCCGGCATTCACGAGTTCGATGAGTACATCTACACGCCGGGTCGTCGCATCTGCAAGGTTGCCTTTGACGAGCCTGAGGGCGAGGATGCCGCCTTTGTGCGCGATGGCAAGATGATCGTGCGTCTGAAGGGTGTCGAGACCCCGCTCATCGCTACATCCGAGCTCAAGATCTCGGGCCATCACAATGTTATCAATGCCCTGTGCGCTGCCACGGCTGCCTTGGCAGTCGGTGCCGATGTCGATGGTGTCTGCCGCGGTCTTGCCTCGTTCCAGCCGCTCGAGCACCGCGTGGAGCCGTGTGGCGAGATTGACGGCGTGCGCTACGTCAACGATTCCAAGGCGACCAACACCGATGCGGTCGAGAAGGCACTGACGGCATTTCCCGATGACGACGTGATCTTGCTGCTCGGCGGCCACGATAAGGGCACGCCGCTCACGGACTTCGCGCGCGTCGTTATGGACAACGTGCGCTCGGTCGTCTGCTTTGGCGATGCGCGCGAGCGCTTCACCGCCGCTATGGACGAGGCCGATGTCGATGGCGATGTGGATATCGCCCAGGCGGATGACCTGCGCGACGCCGTGGACGTTGCCCGTTCGCTTTCGAGCCGTGGTGACGTGATCTTACTTTCTCCTGCCTGCTCTTCGTTCGATGAGTTCTCGGGCTATGAGGAGCGCGGCCGCGTGTTTAAGGACTACGTGGCTCAGCTTGCCGCTACAGCGAAATCACAAATGGAATAGGGGTTGCGGTGAGAGAGGAGAGCCCCCGACAAGGTATGAGGAGGCCCGACTCGGACCGTGCTTCCTCACGTCGCACCACACCGCGTTCCAGCCGCGGCGGGCAGTCGTTTAGCGAACGCTATATTGCCGGCGTTCCCGCCCGTATCATGCGCCCCCGTTTGATATTCATGGCCTGCTTGTTTACCTTGGTATGCTTTGGCCTGCTGATGGTGTACTCGGCGTCTTCGGTCGAGGCGCTGCACGAGAATGGCTCGGCGACGTTTTTTCTGGGTCGACAGGCCGCGTTTGCCGTGGTCGGTGTTCTGGCGCTGATTGCTATCGTGCGCGTTTTGCCGGACAGCTGGTTTGGGGAGGATGTGCTCAGGATCTTCCTTATCGGCATGATAGGGCTACTGCTTCTGGTGTTCTTGGTGGGCAGCGGCAGCCGCGGCGCCACGCGCTGGCTCAACATCGCCGGTATTCAGTTCCAGCCTTCCGAGTTTTTAAAGCCATTTGCCATTGCGTATTCGGCCATCATGCTTGATCGCTTCTTTTCGCCCGGTGGCAACATCAACGAATTCCTTCGCAAGATGGGCATCTACCTGGGCATTTCGCTCTTTCTGATCTTTATCCAGCCCGATTTCGGTACTGTCCTGATCATCCTGTTGACCCTCATGTGCATGGCGTTGTTTGCGGGTCTCGACCCCAGATTTATCATCGGCGTGCTAATCTTCGGCATTCTCGTGATCGTGATTGCGCTTGTCGCAGAGCCGTACCGTATGGTGCGTATTCAGGTTGCCTTGAACCCTTGGGCCGACGAGTATGGTGACGGCTATCAGGCCACGCTTGCCATCATGGCCTTTGCCTCGGGCGGTCTGTTCGGCCGTGGCATCGGCAACTCAACCATGAAGTACTCGTATCTGCCCGAGGC
>DBGBJN010000196.1:0-3381 GCA_048449885.1 Collinsella sp. | reverse complement strand
TCGCTACAAGTTCCGCACGCAAAGAAGAGCACTAAATGTGCTCTTCGTCTTGCGCAGGGCTGTCCGCAGTAGCGAATAAAGCTAAGCCGACCGACCCCTGCTAAGAGTAAAGGAGCTGATATGTGCGATTGCACAGATCATAAGGACGAGATCCCTGCCTACGACGCGCAGGCCATTGAGTCCAAGTGGATGAAGGCCTGGGAGGACTCCAACCTCTTTGCCGTCGACACCGACGACAGCAAGCCTAAGAAGTACGTCCTCGAGATGTTCCCGTATCCGTCGGGTGACCTGCACATGGGCCACGCGCGCAACTATACCATCGGCGATGCCATGGCCCGTCAGGCCCGCATGCGCGGCTACGACGTGCTGCACCCCATCGGCTTTGACGCCTTTGGCCTGCCTGCCGAGAACGCCGCCATCAAGCACAACACGCAGGCTGCCGCCTGGACGTATAAGAACATGGACCAGGCGCTCGCCACGATGAAGCGCATGGGCTTCTCCTACGATCTGGATCGCATGGTCAAGACCTGCAGCCCCGACTACTACCGCTGGGGTCAGTGGATCTTTGAGAAGCTGTGGGAAAAGGGCCTGGTCTACCGCAAGAAGAACCCGGTCAACTGGTGCCCTAACTGCAAGACCGTTCTGGCCAACGAGCAGGTCACCGAGGGCAAGTGCTGGCGCTGCGGCACCGAGCCCGAGAAGCGCGACCTGGAGCAGTGGTACTTCAAGATCACCGAGTACTCCCAGGAGCTGCTCGACGACCTGGAGAAGCTCCCCGGCTGGCCCGAGCGTGTCAAGCAGATGCAGGCCAACTGGATCGGCCGCTCCGAGGGCGCCGAGGTCGACTTTACCCTGTGCGACCAGGATGGCGAGCCCATCGAGGGCGACGAGGGCAAGATCACCGTCTTCACCACGCGTGCCGACACCCTCTTTGGCGTCTCCTTCTTTGTCCTGGCTCCCGAGTACGCTCGTCTGCACGAGCTCGTCGAGGGCACGGAGTACGAGGAGGCCGTCACTAAGATCGTCGAGGACTCCAAGCATATCTCTGCCGTCGAGCGTGCCCAGGGCACCCTCGAGAAGCACGGTGCCTTTACGGGCCGCTACGTGGTGAACCCCGTCAACGGCGAGAAGGTTCCCGTGTGGGTTGCCGATTATGTCGTGGCCGACTACGGCACCGGCGCCGTCATGGCCGTTCCCTGCGGCGACCAGCGCGATTTTGAGTTCGCCCGCAAGTATGATCTGCCCATCGTGCCGATCATCCTGGATGACGATGACCGTGCTGCCGTCGAGGCCAGCGGCGAGACTATCGATACCTTCCATGCCGAGACCGTCGACTGGGATTGCGCCCACGCTGCCGAGGGCACGCTCGTCCAGTCCGGCAAGTACACCGGCATGCGCGGCGGTAAGCACTCCGAGGGCGAGGCTGCGATCGTGGCCGACCTTGAGGCCATGGGCTGCGGTCGTCGCAAGGTCGAGTTCCGTCTGCGCGACTGGCTCATTTCCCGCCAGCGCTATTGGGGCAACCCCATCCCGGCCATCCACTGCGAGCACTGCGGCATCGTGCCCGTGCCCGAGGATCAGCTGCCGGTGACGCTGCCCGAGAACCTGGACCTGGGCGCCGGCGAAACCCTCGCCGAGTGCAAGGAGTTCTACGAGACCACCTGCCCGGTCTGCGGCCGCCCGGCCAAACGCGAGACCGATACCATGGACACCTTCACCTGCTCCAGCTGGTATTACCTGCGCTATACCGATCCGCACAACACGGAGCTGCCTTTCTCCCGAGAGGCCGCCGATCGTTGGATGCCCGTCGATAACTACATCGGCGGCATCGAGCACGCCATTCTGCACCTGCTCTACAGCCGCTTCTTTACCAAGGCACTGCGCGACCTGGGCCTGCTGAGTGTGGACGAGCCCTTCACCAACCTGCTGTGTCAGGGCATGGTCAAGGACGAGAACGGCGACACCATGTCCAAGTCCAAGGGCAATGTCGTGCCCCCGAGCTCGGTCATCGAGCCCTACGGCGCCGACACCATGCGTTTGGCGATCCTGTTTATCGCTCCGCCCGAGAAGGACTTCGACTGGGATCCCAAGGCCGTCGAGGGCGCCAACCGCTTCATCAAGCGCGCCTGGCGTATTGTTTGGCAGCTCGTCCAGTCCGGCGACGCCAACGTGGCCTTCGACAAGTCCGCGCTCGACGAGGTCGCGATGAAGCTCTATCGCGAGCGTCACCGCACCATTGCCAAGTGCACCGAGGACTTCGATCGCGGCCAGTTCAACACCGCCATCTCGGCCGTCATGGAGCTCGTCAACGCGGCGAGCGCCTACCTCAATGCCACTGAGGGTACCGCCCGCGACAAGGCGCTGTGCTACGGCGTGGCTAAGGATATCGTGAGCGTCCTTGCCCCCATCTGCCCGTTCTGGGCCGACGAGCTGTGGCACGAGGCCCTCGGCTGCGAGGGCAACGCCTACACCGCCGCCTGGCCCGAGTTCGACCTGGCCGAGTCCGTTGAGGACACGGTGCAGATCGTGGTCCAGGTGCTCGGCAAGGTCCGCGGCCGCGTCGACGTTGCCCGCGATGCCTCCAATGAGGATATGCAGGCTGCCGCCGAGGCCGCCGTCGCCAAGTGGCTCGAGGGCAAGACAGTTGTCAAGGCCATCTGCGTGCCCGGCAAGCTGGTCAACCTGGTGGTCAAGTAAGCACTGCGCGCTTAACTGACGCATAAAAGACGAGGGGCGATCCGGTTGGGTCGCCCCTCGTTTTGGTTATGGACACTTGCCGCAACACCCAATTATCCATTTCTTGTGGAGAACCTGTGCTCCCGCTGACCTGCAGGTTCGTACTGTGCTTGCACGTTTCCGCAGCTATTGGTATAGTTTGCCTGCAAATGAAGTTGTAGTTGAAAGAAGTGGGGTTTCGGCCCCGCTTCTTTTTTGTATGGATGGAGGTGCCGCAATGGTCAAGACCAAGACCGAGCAGGCGATCATCGACGCGCTCGAGGCCGTCGCTCCCCAGCACGATGTCGACATCGTCGACGTCGAGCTCGTGGGTGCCACCAAGGCCCCCTGCGTGCGTGTGCGTATCGAGGGTGCCGAGGGTCAGAGCCTGTCGCTCAACGACGTCACGGCCAACACCAAGTGGGTCGGCGATGTGATTGAGGAGCTCGACCCCATCTCTTCGAGTTATACGCTCGAGGTGTCGAGCCCGGGCATGGCGCGCCCGCTACGCCGCCCGTGCGACTTTGCCCGCTTTGTGGGCGAGAACTGCGAGCTCACCTCTACCGCTACCGAGGGCCGTCGCAAGTACGCCGGCAAGATTGCCGCCGCCACCGAGTCCGACGTGACCCTCGAGCTCGAGGACGGCGAGTCCGTCACCCTCGATTT
>DBGBJN010000195.1:0-17781 GCA_048449885.1 Collinsella sp. | reverse complement strand
CATTGGAACACGCGGCGCAGGCAGGTAAGATTGAAGGGCCTGACGCCGGAGGAGTTCCGGGACCGGGCCCTTGCGGCGTAGTCGCTATTTATTCAGTCCAAGTTTCGGGGCGCAGTTCACAGGCACCTTTGTGGTGGTTTTTTATTGCTCAAACATGCTGGGATCGAACTCACTAGCCGGGATCACGCGATAACCGTTGCGGAGCAGTAAATCAACGAAGACGCCGTTACCCGCGGTAAGCGTGCCGTTAAAGGTGCCGTCGTAGATTCGGCCCACGCCGCACGAGGGACTGCGATCTTGCAGTATGCACGCGACGATCTCATCCGGACCGCCTGCCTGTTCGCACATATCGAGCGCGCGCTGGGCGCCTAGGCGAAACTCGCGATCGACCGACATGCCCTCACGAGTGCGGACCTCACCGTCCACGATCTCGGACGGATCGCGCGGCGTCGGAAGGCCACCAAATACCTCGGGACACACCAGCAGCACCTCGGTCCCTGTGCGCTCGCACGCTTCGACCAGCTCGCGACGATAGTTATCGAGTCCGTTATACTTGCAGCTCTCGCCCATCAAGCAGGCGCTTACCACGATCTTCATTCCTCAACCTCCCAATAATCTACCTGGAGCAGAACGCCCCATTTGAGATCGTACTCAAATGGGGCGTTCAACGTTATGCGACCAGCCTTACTGCTGCTTCGGCATCAGTGGGTTCTCACGCGTGAGAAGGTTCATGAACTCCTCGCCCGTGATCGTCTCCTTCTTGTACAGATAACGAGCCAGCTCGTGGAGCTTAAACTTGTTCTCCTTCAGGATCTGCAGAGCGCGGTCGTGCGCATCCTCGATCAGCTTGGCGACAATCGCGTCCACGCGCTCGGCCGTGCCGGGGGCGCAGGTGAGCGACGTATCCTGGTTGAGGTACGCATTCTGCACGGTACCAAGCGCCATCATGCCAAACTCGTCGGACATGCCAAAGCGCGTCACCATGTTACGGGCGAGCTTGGTGGCCTGCTCGATATCGTTGGCGGCGCCGGTCGTCATCTCGCCAAAGATGAGTTCCTCGGCCGCACGACCACCGCAGTAGACGGCGAGCTTGTCCAGGACCTCCTGGCGCGTGGTCAGGAAGCGCTCGTCCTCCT
Source organism: Collinsella sp. (assembly GCA_048449885.1). Classification (GTDB taxonomy): domain Bacteria; phylum Actinomycetota; class Coriobacteriia; order Coriobacteriales; family Coriobacteriaceae; genus Collinsella. The sequence goes on along the minus strand of DBGBJN010000195.1, from coordinate 16,645 downwards.
CGACCTGCATGGTGTAGCCCAGAGCGCCACTCGTGCGCGGCACGATGGTGATCTTGGTGACCGGCGCAGAACCCTTCTGGCGAGCGGCAACGATGGCATGGCCGATCTCATGATAAGAAACGACCTGCTTCTCGTGGTCGGACAACACTGTGGACTTACGCTGCTGGCCGGCAATGACGACCTCCACCGACTCCTCAAAGTCGTCCTGCGTGGCACGTTTACGACCCTCGCGGACGGCGCGCAGGGCACCCTCGTTGATGATGTTGGCCAGGTCGGCGCCCGAGGCACCGGGCGTGGCGCGGGCAATCGCGGTCAGGTCGATCGGCGGCTGCGTCTTCACACTCTTGGCATGCAGCTCAAGAATGTTCTTACGGCCGGTCAGGTCGGGCAGCTCAACGGGGATACGGCGGTCAAAACGACCGGGGCGCAGCAGGGCCGGGTCGAGGCTGTCGGGGCGGTTGGTTGCGGCAAGAACAACGATACCCTTATGGTTATCGAAACCGTCCATCTCGGTCAGCAGCTGGTTGAGCGTCTGCTCGCGCTCGTCGTTGCCACTAAAGCCGCCGCCATCGCGCTTCTTGCCGATGGTATCGATCTCATCGATAAAGACGATGCACGGGGCCTTTTCCTTGGCCTGCTTAAACAGATCGCGCACCTTAGCGGCGCCGCGGCCGACGAACATCTCAACAAACTCAGAACCAGAAATACTAAAGAACGGCACGCCCGCCTCGCCGGCCACAGCCTTAGCAAGCAGGGTCTTACCAGTGCCCGGAGGGCCCACAAGAAGAGCACCGCGCGGCAGCTTGGCGCCGATCTCCTCGTAGCGCTGCGGCTTCTCCAGAAAGTCGACGACCTCCTTGAGGGATTCCTTGGCCTCTTCCTGGCCGGCGACATCTTTAAAGGTCACGCCCACGTCCTTGGAGGCGATCACGCGCGCGCCGGACTTACCCAGTCCACCGCCGCCAAAACCGCCGCCACCAAAGTTCATCGACGGGCCGTCATCGCCCATGGCCTTCTTCATGCGACGATTGAGCCACCAACCGATGAGGAAGAAGATCGCCATGGGAAGGATGAGCGTGAGCAGGTAGTAGGTCATCAGACCCGAGTTCTTATCGGGAACGACCGACTCAAGCGAGGCGCCAGATTCAAGCACGCGATCGGTAAAGCCCGCGTCATTCGGCACGCCGGTCGTCTTGTAGGCGATGTTCTCGTCCTCGCCCTTCTTGGTGTAATAAATCGAGTAATCGTCCGTGTTGTACTCGACCTTGTCGACACTCTTCTTATCAAGCGCTTTGACAAACGTCGAGTAATCGGTCTTCGTAATCTGCTGCGTGTGACCGATGTTGGGGAACAGAACGGTCGAGAGCACGAGGTAGACGACGAAGGCGATGAGCACGTAGAGGATCATATTCCGTCTACGTTTGTTGTCATCCATCTCCATCTGCTTGAACTCCATCTACTGGGGTTGATAATGCTATCTAGAATACCCAACCCGGACGGCGATAAACCGACGCCGGGCACGAAAGGACAGAGATGGCATCACTGGAAATCGGCAAGGTTCAAATCTACACGGGCGACGGCAAGGGCAAGACGACGGCTGCGCTGGGGCTCGCGCTGCGCGCCACGGGCTATGGACTTAACGTGCTCATGCTTCAGTTTGCCAAGAAGCTGCACTGTGCCGAACATGATGCGGCGCCGCGCCTGGGGCTGCGTATTGTGCAGGCCGATCGCGACACGCCCGAGGCTTGCGCCGCGCAGATCTTGGAGCTCGCACGCGAGCAGATTTCACAGGTCGACGTGCTGATCTTGGATGAGCTGGGGGAAGCCATGCGACGGGGCTTTGTGACGCGCGAAGATGTCGAAGCGTTAATCGCAATGAAGCCCGCCACCACGGAGCTCGTGCTCACCGGCCGCGGCTTGCTGCCCCTCGCCGACCTTGCCGACCTAGTAACCGAAATGCGCCCCGTCAAACACTACTTCGACGAAGGCCTCCTAGCCCGCCAAGGCATCGAATACTAAATGACCCGAAAGGGACGGAGAAAAACAGATCATTTCGCCTTATCGCCGGGCCAATAATCCGTTTTCCTGCGTCCCCAATGGATCATTAGGCGGTGGCGCGGCCTAGCCAGTTGCCGCTGTGGTGGTAGATGGTGAACATCGTAGCCGTGATGAACCAGGTTACGGGGTAAACCAGCAGCAGGTGCTCAAGCGACGGATCGAACGGCATAATCGCAAACACCCAGATCACCCTAAGCACGACGGTGCCAAAAATCGTGAGCAACATGGGCTGCAAGCTCACGCCGGCACCGCGAATGGATCCCGACGCGTTTTCGATAATCGAGAAGATCGCGTAGAACGGCGCGATGAAATGAAGAATCGTCGTGGTGTACGCCGAAATCGAAGCATCGTCGACAAACAGACGCGACAACGGACCCGAGAACACCAGCAGCACGGCAGACAGACCACCAATGAGCATAAACGACAGCACGAGCGACGTATGGTAGCCCTTGCGCATGCGCTCGTAGTTGCGCGCGCCAAAGTTCTGCGCCGAGAACGTGGTGATCGACACGCCAAGCGCCTCGGTAACCATCCAGACAATGCCATCCAAGCGACCCGAAAGACCCCACGCCGTAGTGACATCGGCACCAAACGAGTTGACCGACACCTGAATCAAAACGTTGGAAATCGAATACGCAGCTGACTGAAAGCCAAGCGGCAGACCACACGAGATCATGTTCTTACAAATGCCAGGATCAATGCTGAGCTTGGACAGCGAAAGCCGCCACGCGCCCGGTGCGTGCATCATACGAATCACGATCATCGTGGCGTTGGAGCAAATGGTCAGCGCCACCGCGATACCGCAGCCCAAAGCCTCCATATGCAGCACGGCAACAAAAATGATATCCAGCACCACGTTAACGAGGCAGCCAGAAGCAATGATCACGGCAGGCCCGCGCGTATCGCCCACGGCGCGCAGCAGCGCGGTGCCCATATTGAGCAGCAGCGCCGCAACCATGGCGGCAAAGTAGCAACGAGCATAGGCAACGCCCTCGGCAAGAAGCTCATGCGGCGTGTTCATCAAAACGAGCATGGGCTCAACGAACACTATGCCGAGAATGGAGACGACGATACCGCCCACCAGCGCGAGCGTCATGGCCGTGTGGACCGATCGGCTCAGGCGCTCATCATCGTGCTGGCCAAAAAACTGACCGGTAATGACCGCGCAGCCGGCGCCGACGCCAACGCAAAAGCCAATGCAGAGCTCGGTGAGCACCATCGTGGCTTGAATGCCACCCAGCGCGAGCTTGCCGCCAAACTGGCCGACGATATACGTACCGATAAGCGTGTAAGCCTGTTGAAAAAACGAACTAAAGAAGATGGGGACGCACAGCGACAGCAGCTGTTGCCAAATGACACCCTGCGTTACATCGATAGCCGTAGATTTCTTAGCCACACGCCCTCCCCGCCAACGTATGTTAAACAACAAAACGGCAATTTAAGACCAAAGCCAATACCAGCTTAGCACCGACCGGCGTCGACCGAAACACCCCGAATCAGAGCCCAGTGCAAAATATCTGACTAGTGATACAAACCAGGCTGGTAGTGATACTCATTGCTCACATGCGGACACAGCTGCCAAAAGGCGACGGCGCTCGCCGCGGCAACGTTGAGTGAATCGACCCCGTGCGCCATCGGAATGCGCACGGCTCGGTCGCAGCCGGCAATGGTCTTGGCGCCCAAGCCGGCACCCTCGGTACCCATAAAGATCGCCAGGCGGTCTATCTCCTGCAGCGCGGGGTCGTCCAGCGACACCGAATCGTCCGTCAGCGCCATGGCGGCACACGAAAAACCGGCATCGTGCAGCGCCGCCAACCCGTCATGCGGCCACACGCGCGCCTCACTACCGATACGCGTCCACGGCACCTGAAACACGGTGCCCATACTCACACGAGCCGAGCGACGATACAGCGGATCGCAGCACGTAGGGCTCACCAGAATGCCGTCGACATTGAGTGCGGCGGCCGAGCGGAAAATCGCGCCCACGTTCGTGTGGTCGACAATGCCCTCGAGCACGCATACGCGCACCGGGCGCTCCCCCGCTGCCTCGACGACGCCGCCCAAGAACTCATCAACCGGAATCTGTCGCGGGCGACGGAACGCCGCTAGCGCGCCGCGCGTCACGTTAAAGCCCGTCAACTGCTCCATGAGCTCCATGGAGGCCACGAACACAGGAACCGGACCCGCGCCCTCGCGCACGACCAGGCGCTCGAACAACGGCATCATTTGGTCGAGCCAGCGTTCACCCAAAAGAAAGCTCACCGGCTGGTATCCGGCACGCACCGCGCGCTCGATAACCTTGGCGCTCTCGGCGATAAAGATGCCCTTTTGCGGCTCCAGCACGCAGCGCAGCTCGCGCTCGGTCAGTCGCACGTAGGCATCGAGCCGCTCGTCCTCGAGCGAATCGATTCGCAGAACCTCAACGGCATCAGTCATAGCAGCCAGCCCGCACCCTTCTTTACAGCACATCTATACCAAACGAGGCGACGCTAAGCGCCGCCCCATGCATTCAATCAACCCGATGATACCGTGCACGCCAGACGATTTACGCCTCAACGCGACGATACGTCACGGACTCAAAATCGACACCCTCATCGCCCTCGCCCAAGGCAATCGTGGCAACACCGCCGCGCCTCGCAATCTCCCACGCGGGATCGGCGTCCAAGTCGGGAAAGTACGTGTCCACGGCATGGGTGCAATGGTTGTGCGTGACCTCGGCCTCGGCGCAATACGGCAAAAACTGCCGATACACCTCGCCGCCACCGATCACCCACGCAACAGGCTCATCGGCAACCGCGGCGAGCGCCTCGCCAACGCTATGCACTACGTCGACTCCCTCGGGTGCAAAGCTATCGTCGCGCGTAAGCACGATATTGCGGCGGTTCTTAAGCGGACGCCCGCCGGGAAAACTCAACAGGGTCTTGCGTCCCATAATGACCGGGCACCCCTTTGTACACGCCACAAAATGGCGCATATCGGCGCGATTGGACACGACCATGTCGCCCTCGCACCCAATGCCCCAGTCGTCACACACGGCGACGATGGCAGAAAGCTTACACGTCATGCGCGTCACCTACACCGCAATGGGGATGTTCTTAACCTGCGGACCGTGCTCATAGCCCTCAACGATCAGGTCATCGGTCGTAAACGCGTAGAAATCATGCACATCGGGGTTAAGCGTTACCTTGGGAGCCGCAAACTGCGGACGCTCGATAAGCTCGCGGACGATATCGACATGACGGTCGTAGATATGGGCGTCGGCGATCACGTGCAGCAGCTCGCCGGGAATCATATCGACGGACTGCGCGACCATCATCAGCAAAATGGCATACTGGCACACGTTCCAGTTGTTCGCGGCCAAAATGTCCTGGCTGCGCTGGTTGAGAATCATATTGAGCGTCGGTTTGTCATCCTGTGGGCGCTGCGTGACGTTATACGTCACGCTATAGGCGCACGGGTACAGGTGCATCTCGGACAGATCGCTAAACACATAGGTGTTCGTCATAATGCGGCGGCTGTACGGCGTGTGCTTAAGGTCGTACAGCACGCGGTCCATCTGGTCAAAGTCGCCCTCGGCATAATGGCTCTTCTGCCTAATCTGATACCCGTAGGCCTTGCCGATGGAGCCGGTCTCGTCAGCCCATTCATCCCAAATATGGCTGTTAAGATCATGCACGTTATTGGACTTCTTTTGATAGATCCACAGGATCTCGTCCATAGCAGATTTGAGGGCCGTACGACGCAGGGTGAGCGCGGGGAACTCCTCACGTAGGTCATAGCGTGCCGTAACGCCAAAGTTTTTAATGGTATAGGCAGGGGTGCCGTCCTCCCACACCGGGCGGACCTTTTGGCCCTCGGTGGTGGTGCCATGGTCCAAGATATCGCGACACATGGTTACAAACTGTTGATCAGCCTTGCTCATTGACCCTCCTGTCAGTCGCCTATAAGCGAGATTCATTGTAGCCCAGGCGCACTCGACCCCACAGCCCAAACATAAGACCTCATTTTCTGACATATGCCAGAAATTCCTTGCGCAAATCCGCACGTTCGCTATTCTATTGTTGACATATGTCAGATAAGGAGCACGTATGGCAGGAAGACGCGAAAAATTGCGCCGCGTCGGGATCATCCCCGAATATCGCGGCTTTACCCCTGACGGTCTTGCCAGCGGAGACGCCATCGAGATGACGGTCGACGAGCTCGAAGTCCTGCGGCTGTGCGACCTGGAAGGCCTCAATCAGGAGGAAGTCGCCCAGCGCATGGGCATTGCCCGCGCCACGGTGGCGGCCATCTGCAGCCGCGCGCATCGCAAGGTGGCAAACGCGCTGGTCAACGGACGGGCGATCGTCATCGAAGGCGGCAACATCGCTTACTCTCCCATCACCACGACAACGGCCGCATGGCCAGCAAAGGAGGTCGACACCATGAGGGTGGCAACGACGTACGACAACGGCAACATCTTTATGCACTTTGGCCGCAGCGAGCAGTTCAAGATCTATGACATCCAGGATAGCAAGGTGCTCAACGAGCAGGTCGTAGGCACCGGTGGCACCGGCCACGGCGCCTTGGCGGGCCTGCTCGCCAACGGTGGCGTTGACACGCTCATCTGCGGCGGCATCGGAGGCGGAGCTATCAATGCACTCGCCCAAGCCGGTATCACGGTCTATGCAGGTGCCCAGGGCAACTGCGACGCCTGCGTCGAGGCCCTCATTGCCGGCACGCTCGCGCAGACCGGCGAAGCCACCTGCGACTGCCACGGACACAACCACGAGCACGCCCATGACCACGGCGAGTCCTGCGGCTGCCACGGCCATCACGAGAACGAGGGCTGCGGCTACCATGGCCATCACGAGCACGAGAGCCACGAGGGTTGCGGCTGCCACTAACGGCAAGTGCCTCGGTGCCGACACGCGCCACGCACACAACAAACCATGCAACAACGGCGAAGGCCGCCTGGAACACCATCCAGGCGGCCTTCGCCATACACGACTCAACCAGTCGTTACTTCTTATTGCGCATCTGCGCTTCCATTTGACGCAGCAGGTCCATATCGGACTTGGGGCCGCCCGTTCCTAGGCCACCCATACCGCCCAGACCCATGGCATCTAGGCCGGGAATATTGGGCATGCGCATCTTTTTGCCCTTCTTACCCTTTTTGCCCTTCTTGCCGCCGGCCTGCGCCTGATTGGCCATCGTGCGCATGCGGCCCATCATCTTATTCATCTCGCCCCACTGCTTCATAAGGCTGTTGACCTCGGTGGGGGTCACGCCGGCGCCCTTGGCGATACGGGCGCGACGCTGGCCGTTGATGATGGAAGGACGCAGGCGCTCCTCCTTGGTCATCGACATGATGATGGCCTCGTTCTTGTCGAAGATGCCCTCGTCCAGGTTGCCGCCCATCTGGTTGAGCGCACGCTGGCCGCCGGGGAGCATGCCCAGGATGCCCTTCATGCCACCCATCTTCTTGACAGCCTTCATCTGCTCGAGCATGTCGTTCATGGTGAAGCCCTCGCGCAGCATGCGCTCGGCAGCCTCGAGCTGCTTGGCGTCAGCCGCCTCCTGGGCCTTCTCGATGATGCCGACGACATCGCCCATGCCCAAGATGCGCTTGGCCATGCGGTCCGGGTAAAAGGGCCCCAGCGAATCGGGCTTCTCGCCCATGCTCACGAACTTGATGGGCTTGCCGGTCACCTGGCGCACGGAAAGCGCGCCGCCGCCACGGGCGTCACCGTCGAGCTTGGAGATAATCACGCCATCAAAGTCGGTGCGCTCGGCAAACGTCGAGACGACGTTGACGATATCCTGGCCGGTCATGGCATCGACGACCATCAGCACCTGATCGGGCTTGACGGCCTTCTTGATGTCCACGGCCTCCTGCATCATCTGCTCGTCGATCTGCAGACGACCGGCGGTATCGACGATGACCACGTCGCGCAGGTGGTCGACGGCCTCCTGGATAGCGCCCTTGGCGATATCGACCGGGTGCTCGCCGTCACCGCGGAAGACCGGCACGCCGATCTCGCCACCGAGCGTGGCCAGCTGGTCGGCAGCGGCGGGACGGTAGACGTCGCACGCGGCGAGCAGCGGCGAGCGACCCTGCTTCTTGAGCAGGTAGGCCAGCTTTACGGCTGCCGTGGTCTTACCGGAGCCCTGCAGGCCCACGAGCATGATGACGTTGGGGATGCGGTTGCTAAAGACGAGCTTGCTCTCGGTGGAACCGAGCATCTCAGTGAGCTCGTCGAGCACGATCTTGACGACGTTTTGCGCCGGCGACAGCGACTCCATGACCTCGGCGGTCATGCAGCGCTCCTTGGTCTTGGCGACAAACTCCTTGACGACCTTGAAGTTGACGTCGGCCTCGAGCAGCGCCATGCGGATATCGCGCATGGCCGAGGTGATATCGGCCTCGGTCAGCTTACCCTTGCCGCGCAGGCGGTCAAATGTGTCGTTGAGGCGATCGCTCAGGGAATCAAACACTGGTTACTCCTTAGTTGGACTCGCCCACCAGGGCGCGGCAGAAATCTTTGGCATTGAACTCCTGCAGGTCATCGACCTGCTCGCCCACGCCGATGCGCAGGATGGGAAGCTTGAGCTTCTCGGCCACGGCCATGGCGATACCACCCTTTGCCGTGCCGTCGAGCTTTGTCATGATAATACCGTCCAGGCCCAGCGCCTCGTTAAACTCGAGCGCCTGATTCAGGCCGTTTTGGCCGGTGGCGGCATCGATCACGAGCACGACATAGACGGGCATGGGGCCGGTGGCCATTTGACCAGCGCGCTTACGGGTCACGTTGACCACCTTGGCAAGCTCGCGCATGAGCTCGGGACTCGTGTGTAGACGACCGGCGGTATCGATAAGCACCAGGTCGCTGCCGCGCTTGTCGGCCTCGTCGAGCACGTCGTAGCACACGCTCGCCGGATCGGAGCCGCGGTCGCGCTTGATGACGGGAACGCCGGCGCGCTGGCCCCATACATCGAGCTGTTCGATGGCGGCGGCGCGGAAGGTATCGGCCGAACCGATTACGACGTTCTTGCCGCGAGCTGCCATGGCGCTCGCGATCTTGCCGACCGTCGTGGTCTTGCCGGCGCCGTTGATGCCCACAAACAGCACGCAACTCGGCGTATCGGCGAACGGATCGCGCTCGATGGGCACAAAGTGCTGCTCGAGCTGCTCAGCCAGGGCACGACGGAGCTGTGGGGCGGTCTTGAGGTTCTTCTTGGCCGCGGCATCGCGCAGGTCATCAGAAACCTGGATGGCGACCTCGGCACCCATGTCACCCATGACGAGCGTGTCCTCTAGGTCCTCCCAAAAATCTTCGTCGACCTCGCCGCCAAAGTAGAAGACCTCGTTGAGGGCCTCGCGGCTGCGCTCAAGTCCGCGCGAGAGAGCATCAAAGAATCCCATTACGCATTCACGACCTTTCCGGTTTCGCGATCGAGTTTTTGCGAGACGACGCGACTGACGCCGTCGGCTTGCATCGAGACGCCGTAGAGAACGTCAGCGTCCTCCATAGTACGGCGCTGATGCGAAATGACCAAGAGCTGCGTATCAGAACGCAACACGTCCAGCGCGCCGATGAGCTTGGACAAGTTGGCGTCGTCGAGCGCCGCCTCGACCTCGTCCAGTACGTAGAACGGCACCGTGCGCGTGCGGTACACGGCAAAAAGCAGGGCGAGCGCCGTCAGGCTCTTCTCGCCGCCCGACATGAGCATCATCTTGGTGATGCGTTTGCCGCGCGGCTGCGCCACGACCTCGATTCCCGTCTCGGCCGGATGCTCTGGGTCGGTCATCTCCAGATGAGCCTGGCCTCCCGGGAAGAGCATGGCGAAGATCTCTCTGAAGTTCGCATCGACCTTCTCGAATGTTACCAGGAACGCCTTGCGCATCTTGCGGTCGATAGCCACGGCGATTTTGGTGAGCGCCTTGCGTGCGCTCTCCAGATCGGCCAGCTGTTCCTCGATGTAATCGGCGCGACGCTTGAGCTGCTCGTACTCTTCCATGGCAACCTGATTCACCGGACCCAGGTTGTTGATTTGGCGCACGAGCTGGTTGAGCTCGCGCTCGGCAGCGTCACGGTCGGTGGGCGCGGGAAGCATGAGCGCTTCCTCGAGCACCGTGGTGCCGTCGGCGGTGATGGCCTTGATGGCCGCCTCCACCTGCACCTCGAGCTTACCGCGTGCGACCTTGAACTCGTTTTGCGTCGCGGCGGCGGTATCAACCTTATCTTTGGCGCGAGCGACTTCGGCCTTGGCGTCCTCGATGGTCTTCTTGAGCGAGGCGGAGTCCGCCTCCTCGAGCGAAGCTTGGTCACGAAGGCGTGCGGCCCAGTCCGAGGCGCGCTCCAGCAGGGCCGAGTAGCGCTCGTGCATGGGATCGACGCGCAGTCGCAGCAGCTCAAGCGAGCGCGAAGCCTGGCGCGTTCCGCGGATACGGCGGTCGATACCCTCCAGACGATGCTCCAGATCGGGAACGCGGCCCTTCAGCGAACGCAGGCGCTCGCTCGTCTGGGCCAGACGTACCTTGGCATCGGCGAGCTTACCGGCGGCCTCGGAGTCATCGCGGCGCACACGGTCGAGCTCATCGTTGGCCTCGGCAATCTGCAAGCCCAAGTCACTCGCCTGCGCACGAGCTTCGTCCCGCGAGCGAGTAAGTTCATCCACGCGTGGACGAGCGGCACGGACGGCCTCGGCGGCCTGCTCACGGCGCTTGGAAATGCGCACGCGCTCGACCTCGGCGTTGTTGGCGCTTTGCTCAAGGCGGCCGATCTCGGACAGCAGCGAGCGACGCTCACCCTCAAGGCGGGCAATCTCGCCGGCGGCATCGCCCTCGGCAGCACGGGCCTCCTCGACGGCGGCGTTGGCCTCAACGACTTGGTCCGAAGCATGCTCAAAGATAGCAGCCAGATCGGGCTCCAGGCCCTCGAGCTCACGGATGCGGCGCTTGCGCTCCAAGGCACCCGAAGCCTCGCCGGCGTCGAGCCCCACACGCACCAGGCCGCCACAGCACACGCGGGCGCCATCGGGAGTCACGTAGGTCACACCGTCAACGACAGGCGCAGCCAGCGCGGTGGCCAAGTCATCGACCACGTAATAGCCGCCAAGCAGAGCCTCGACAATCGGGCCATAACCGGCACGCACAGACAAACGATCGACCAGACGAGAGCCGGCAGCGCCCTTGGCAGCAGCACCGGCGCTCACGCCGCGCGCCACCAGCAGAGCCTCGCCCGAGGCCTTCTTTTGGTCCAGGGCGGCACACCCGGCGCGCTCAAGCGCGTCAGCGTCATCAAACAACAGGGCATCGATATCGCCGGCAAGCAGCTGCTCGACCAGGCCCTCGAGCTCACGAGGGGCCTCGAGCACATCGCCCAGGCGACCCGTTACGTCATCGCCCAACGCCCCCACCAGCCGGCTCACGAGCGGCGAGCTGTCGGCCATGCGGGCATCGAGCTTCTTTTGGCTCGCGAGCTCCGAGCGCACCTCGGACAGCTTGTTGCGCGCCTCGCTCTCGCGGGCACGCAGGTCCTTGAGGGCCGCACGGGCGACCTCGGTGGCCTCGCGCGCGTCGACCTGGGCTTGGCGAGCCTCATCAAGCGCGCCGTCAAGCTCCTCAGCGCGCCCGCGACGGCTCTCGAGCGAGGCCGTGACCTCCTCGAGCTGCTCGTCAATCTGCTCCAGGCGCGAGGCGTACATGTTGTCCTCGACCTCGGCGTTGCTCAGGGAGTCCTTCACCTTGGCAAGCTCGAGCGCGGCGCTATCGGCCGCACGCTGCACATCGCGCTGCCCGCGCATGAGCTGCGAAATCTGATTGTCGAGCGCCACGCGACGCTCGTGGAGCGCAGCGGCGGCAGGACCGGCGGCGTCAACGTCCTCCTGGGCCTGCATATGCGCGCCAGTCACTTCCTCGAGCTGAGCGCGCGCATCCTCGAGCTCCTCGACCACGCGACGGCGCTGATGCTCAGAACCCGAGATCTGCCCGCGCATGTCGGACAGGCGCGACACCATGTTGTGACCCTTTTCCTCGAGCAGGCGCATATCGGAGTTAATGCGACCGACCACATCTTGCATATGGCGGCGCTGCTCGCCCAGGTCGCCCACAAACAGGCCTTTTTCCTCGAGCATGACCTGAAGCTTCTCGAGCTCGCGCTCTTTCTCGCCCAAGCGGTACTGCGCAAGCTCAAGCTCGGCTGCGCCCTCTTTGGAGCGGCTCTCCAGATCGTTCCACTGCGACTGCAGCGAACGCAGCTCGTCGACGGCCAGCACCTGCGTAAGCTCGTTCGCGCGCGAGGACAGCTCTTTGTACTTGCGCGCGCGATCGACCTGACGCTCCAGTGGGCGCAGCTGACGGACGATTTCCTTATTGATGTCGCGGGCACGGGTCAGGTGCTCATCCATCGACTTGATCTTTTTGAGCGCACGCTCCTTGCGACGCTTGTGCTTGGAAATACCGGCGGCTTCCTCGATGAGGGCGCGGCGCTCCTCGGGGCGGCTCTGCAAAATGGCATCGAGCTTGCCCTGGCTGATGATGGAATGCGTATCCTTGCCCAGGCCCGAATCGTGCAGGATGTCCTGAATGTCCATCAGGCGGCATGGACTCGAGTTGATGAGGTACTCGCTCTCGCCCGAGCGATACATGCGACGGGTGATGGCGACTTCGTCAAAGTCGACGGGCAGCATATGGTCCGAGTTATCGAGCACCAGCGTGACCTCGGCCACACCCACCGGCTTGCGCGCCGACGAGCCCGAGAAGATGACGTCCTCCATGGCCTGGCCGCGCAGCTGCTTGGCGCTCTGCTCGCCCAGGACCCACAGGATGGAGTCAGAGATGTTCGATTTTCCCGAGCCGTTGGGACCGACGATGACGGTCAGGCCCGGCTCAAACGTCATATGGGCGCGGTCGGCAAACGACTTGAACCCTTTGAGCGTGAGGGACTTGAGATACACGGTTCCTCGCTTATACGTGCTTCTTGTTGAGAATCACGCCATTGGTGGTGTAACCCATACGGTCGAGCGCCTCGAGCGCGGCTGCTCCCTCGGCTTCCTTCTTAGAGGAACCGGTGCCGCGACCCTGGCGAATGCCATCGATCAACACCACGGCGGTAAAGGTGGGCGCATGCGCGGGGCCCTCGGAGCCGACCAGCTTATACGCCGGAGGCTCGTGGCCGTCGGCCTGCACGCACTCCTGCAAAAACGACTTGGGGTTCGCAGGATGCTCGGCACGCTCGGAAGCAAGGTGCGGCTTAAGCGTACGGTGAATGAACTCCGCCGCGGCATCCCAGCCGGCATCCAGGTATAGCGCGCCCACGAGCGACTCGTAGACGTTCTCGAGCGCCGAATGCAGGCCGCGTGCGCCCGTTCCGGTCTCTGAGGCACCAAAGATGATGATGTCGTCGATACCCAGCTCGTGGGACACTTCCGACAGCGTGGCGCCCGAGACAAGGGACACCTTCAGGCGGGTGAGCTTGCCCTCGTCAAACTCAGGATAGGCCTCAAAGAGCGAACGGGCGACGACGGCGCCCAAAATGGAATCGCCCAAAAACTCCAGGCGCTCGTAGCTTGCCGAGACTGGCTGGCCTTCGACAGCCGAAGGATGCGTGAGGGCCGCGCGCAGCAGCACCTTGTCATTGAACTCGTGGCCCAGAATCTCCTGAGCGCGCGTAAGTCGTTCGGATAAAGCCAAGACTTAGGCCTCCTTGGCAGCTTCGATAGCGTCGACGGCGTCGGCGACAGAGTTAAGCGAGAGCAGGGTCTCATCATCGATCTCGAGATCGAACTCATCCTCGATAGCCGTAACCAGCTGCAGGCGCTCGAGCGAGTTGGCATCGAGGTCGTCAAAGGTGGTCTCATCGCTAATTTCGGCAACATCGACGCCCAGAACGTCAGCAGTGACCTCGGCGATCTTGTCGAAGATTTCGGAGCGGTCCATAGCGCTTCCTCTCATAGTGCATGAATACCAAAAGAATGGTACCGCCCGGGCGGTACCAAGACACGGTTCTGATTCTACCCCACGACGCACGCCCCGAGGCGCATAACGCCGCTGTTATAAAACGATGCCGTCCATGGAGTTGGCGACGTTCTCGACCAGTCCGGCACGTACGGCCTCAGCCGCGGCGAGCGTGCCGTTTTTGACAGCCTCGACCGACGTGGCGCCGTGGCCGATCAAGACCACACCGCGCAGGCCCAAAAGAATCGCGCCGCCCTTGGCATCGCCAGAGAGCTTGGCCTTAATCTCGCGCATCTGCTTTTTGATGAGCAGCGCGGCAATCTTGGTGCCGAGCGAAGACATAAAGGCACCCTTGAGCTCCTGCAGCAAAAACTTGGCAGCGCCTTCGGTGGCCTTAAGCGCGATGTTGCCCGACATGCCATCGGCAACGACGACATCGAAGTTACCTGAGGTGATGTCCGTTCCCTCGCAGTTACCAACAAAGCCGGGAACGGCGGCTTTCATGGCCGGGAAGCAGGCCTTAGTAAAGTTGGAGCCCTTCTCGTCCTCGGTGCCGTTAGCAAGCAGGCCCACGCGGGGATGCTCGATTCCCAGGACGACGCGGGCATAGGCGCTACCCATCTGGGCAAAGCGCACCATGTCATCGACCTCGACATCGGGGTTGGCGCCCATATCGCACAGCACAGTCAGACCGCCGGCGCGATTGGGCAGCGCATTGGTCAGACAGGGTCGCACCGGCTGCTTCTTACCTTCGGCCTGATACCTAAACGGCGTCACATAGGCGGTGGCGGCAGCGGTCATGGCACCGGTCGAGCCGGCAGAGAAGAAGGCGTCCGCATTTCCCTTCTTGATGGCGCGGCACGACAGCACGATCGACGACTTACGCTTGGTCATCACGGCGCGAATGGGATCGTCATCCATGGCGATAACGTCAGGTGCCTCAAGGGCCTCGACACGTGCATGGGAAGCTGCAAAGGGATTGACGATTTCGGCGGGACCAGCTGCCAAGACCTCGATATCGGGATCGGCGGCAAGCGCAGCCTCGATACCATCAAGAACAACCTGAGGTTTCTCGTCTCCGCCCACAACGTCTACACAAACGCGAACGTTACTCATATACATGCTCCTTAAACAAAAATGGCCGACTCATTGAGCCGGCCATTGTGGTTCCATTTGGAACGGCATCGCATCCAGAGTATACCGTTACTCGGTAACGATAACCTCGCGGTCCTTGTAGAAACCGCAGCTGGGGCACACGTGGTGCGGAAGCTTGACAGCGCCGCAACGGGGGCACGTGGACTGAGCCGCAGCCGAGATCTTCATGTTGGCGGAACGACGGGTGTGAGTGCGGATACGACCCTGCTTTTGTTTAGGTACGGGCATAGTGACCTTCCTTATGAACTATCCAGTGTGGCGATTACGCGCAAGTAGCGATACTACCACAGTTTTACTCATCAAGCTTGAGATTCTTCAATGCTGCAAATGGATTTTCCGTGGCAGCGGCCCATTCTGCCTCTGCCTGGGCGGCGCAATCGCATTGCTCGACGTTGAGATTGATGCCGCAGGTGGGGCAAAGGCCGCGGCAATCGGGCTTGCACAGGACAACGAACGGCGTGTCCATGACGACCGCGTCGTTGATGGGCTCACCCAGATCGACGATGCGATCCTCGCCCAGCAACTCGTAGCCGTCTTCGTAGGCCTCGGGGTCCTCGGGCTCCTCAAAGAGGTAGAACTCCTCGATCTCGCCTGCGATATCAAACGAGGCGGGCTCCAGGCAGCGATCGCACTCGCCGGTGGCGTGGGCGCGGACCATGCCCGAGAGCAGAACGCCGGTACCGGCGTTGGTAAAGACAACGTCGTAGGCAATGCCGTCCTGCAGCTGGTACTCCTTCTCGCCAACCGTGAAGGCGGCGACATCGACCTTGCCGGTCAGCGGATAAGAGTCTCCGGGAAACTCGAGTTGCTCGGAAAGATCGACGGTTACGCTCGGGAACTCAGCCATTACCACTGACCGTTCTGCTGGGCGGCACCCTCGTTGAGCTGCTGACGGCAACGGGTGACGGTGCCGGTCAGGCTCTTAAGGTTCTCCTCAAGGTGCGTAAAGACCTGCTCTGCGTAATCCTCGGCGGCATAACGCGTCTCACGCTCGTACTGCTGGGCACGGTCGCGGATGTCGTCGGCCTGCTGCTGGGCTAGGCGAACGATCTCCTGCTCACCGGCAATGGTGAGCGCCTGCTGCTGAGCATCGGCAATGATGGAATCGGCCTGAGCGGCGGCGGAAGCCATAAGCTCCTCGCGCTCCTTGAGGATACGGCGGGACTTCTGCCACTCCTCGGGATAGCTCATGCGGATCTCATCGAGGATGTTAAAGAAGACGTCGGCGTCGATAACCTTCATCTGGGCGTTCTTGCCGAACGGCGTCTTAGCCTCTTCGATGAGCCCCTCGAGCTCGTCGACAAGACTCACGATCCTGTCGCCAGGAAAATTCTCGCCCGGCATCCGGTCTCCTTTCATAGGTAACATATCATCGTGTTAGTTTACCACATGCCACCAGGCAATAAAAAACGTCACGAAAAGCGATGTTTGAGCGCTTCGACCACGTTGGGCGGCACAAACGTCGACACGTCGCTGCCAAGCGACGCGATC